>JAAYSR010000119.1 GCA_012518325.1 Bacillota bacterium | reverse complement strand
TCGAAAAAGCCCAACATCAAAACCCTGCGCAGGCTTTGATCCACTTCATGAATGTTCACAGGATCACCGGGCTCAAAGGAAAATTCCCGTTCAATCACGAAATCCTTGGTTTTCTCATTCCCCTCGATGATTACATCTTTCAAAACGGTCTGAGCCAATTCAACATCGATGTATCCATCTGTGTCGGCGGAAAGATCAGCAATTCTGGCCAAGTATCCGTGCTCAGCAGCAAGCCATTCTCTCAGGCCGTACAGGTCTTCCCACAGATCATGCACATTGAGAACGTATCCTGGCTGTGTCTTCATCTGCTTTTTATACTCATCAAATGGCACAGAAGGCACACCGGAGAAGTAGATGTCCCGGACAACAGGGTTCTCTACTACCTGAAAAACCACTTGAACGCCTGCTACGGCCGGTTCAAAGTTGGCGGTGACATCTTGGAAATAGCCAAGATCGTAGATCGAACGCATGTCATCCAGAATCTGCTGTTCCACCACTGGCTGGTTGATTTTGGTCTTTAGAATGGTTGCTTTAATTGTCTCAGTATCGACAAACGTATTTCCCTTGACTTCAATCGATCGGACTATAGATGATTCCTGAGCCCAAACAACTGCGCTGCCCATCTGTAAGATTATACCAGCAACGATGAGCACCACAAAAAGTCTGGATGAACTTAGCCTCATTGTCCTGCCTCCCACGCACATTAATTTTTCGTCTTTTTCTTATTCTACCTACCGTATTCGTAATCCTCTTGCCAACTCTGGGGATTGTATGCAAATAAACCCAGTGCTATTGGTATATATTCAAATCGAAAGTCGCCATGCCGTCGATCACAAACTGAGTGGCCAGCCTGATCTTGGTCGCCTCAGAAGGGCCCTCTGCCCATGAATAGTATGCAGGCGCCGCCGGAACCTCTTCCTCAGTATCTTCATCTTCCTGGTTTTCTCCAAGCCTTTCTTGTTCCAGCTCTCCTTCTTCGTCCTGCCTGCTGTTTTCCAGGAAAGGATAGAATTCGGCAACAATTTCATTGTTCCGCTCCCGGTCCATGTATTCTGTGATCAGGGCGTCAAGGGACTCAGCGCCGGAGATGATCTGACGTACCGGTTCGTCGTCCCCTTCTTCCATTTCCAGGATGCTGGTATGTACAGGAGGCTTTTCCACATAGTAGCCTGTTCCGCCGCCCCGGACTGTCACGGTAAGCAAACCGGGAGCTATATCCTGAGGGACTTCAATGCGGATCGTTCTGGTTTCAGTTGCACCGCGGTAGGGGCGGATGGTAACGTCTACATCAACAAACTCCCCGGCTTTAGCGTAAAAAGTACTGGGCACCGCCTTTTCGATGGTGGCAGTCTTCCTGCCCTGGTTTATCTCCATTTCAATGCGAACTTCCTGCAGATCAACCTCCTGGAGGTTGTTGTTCACCAGAAGCTCCAAACCGGAGAGCAAATCTGTCAGGGACCAGACAGCAATATCACTGTCACTGTAGAAAAGATTCTCCCTGATCATGCGCTGGCTGAAATCCTTGGCGGTAAACTCCAGGCGCACAAATGATGTTCCTGCGCCAAGGCGATCCAAAGTGGCGTCCACACTTTGATAGGCGCTGCTGATCACCAGCGGCACCAGAATGCTGGGCTCTTTTACCGCTTCTACAGAAAATGTCCGGCGGATGTCACGGTCACGATCCCGGACTTGAATATTGACGGAGACATACTCCGGCTGCCCGCCCAGACTTCCCCCCAGGCCAACTGCCCGGTCCTGCTCAATCTTGCCAATGGTAGATCCCAGCGAGACAATCTTAAAAGGGAGCTCCAATGAGGGAAGCGTATGGTGGACATAGGCGGCGGATGCAAAGAAATCAACATTGCCCCTATGGGTAAAGGGATGGCCGAATGCCAAAAAGCGCCCATCTTCCTTGACATGAGTGACTGTACCGAAAGAGGCAACCTGGAAGTCGCCCCGCAGGAGCTGCACCCCGATCATGCTGCCGGGCTCCAGACTGATTGGCCCGTAGGAAGAGTTCGAAGTCACAGAGGGTAGGGTCTGAATCCGTTCAAGTCCTAATGACTCGGACAAGAATCTGGCATTCCGCTCATTGAGGCCCTCAATCAGCAGGGGTGAACGCAGTGCCGTAGTTCCCGGCGGCAAAACGGGCTCCGGCAGGGATATTTGATCGTAAAGTTTAAACATGTCTGCGGCTGGGGTGACCAGACCGATGCGGTGGTCGGTATGGGCATAAGTATAACTGATCGCGCCAAGGAGACGGTCCTGGACATAAACCGGTGAACCGCTCATACCCTGGGCAATGCCCCCTGAACGTTCAATCACGTCGCCGCTGACCCTTACCATGATCAAATTGCTCAGCGGCGGACTTTGGGGCACTAAGCCTAGTATCTCCACATCAAAGGTTTCAATGCTGTTGCCCGAAATAACGGTCTTCGCGACTCCCCTCAAGCCGGGCCGCACCTCTTCAGGCAGGAACAGTTCCTGGGCGTTAACCGCGCTGACTAAGCCGCAAAGTAAAACCACCAGCAGTATTGTTGAAATTTGTATTGGCAATTTTCGCATCAAGCCACCCCTTTATGGCCTTTACCTCAGTAAAGAGCCTTCTCCATCTGCAATGACAACTATGGAATTGCCCACAGGCCGCTCTTTCCCGTCTGAAGGCAGATTCAAGACTAAGTTTCGAATCACCATAGTTGTGGAACCGCCTCCATCTAAGTTCATGGCTTGCAGCGCTCCCAGTTCAAGCAAAAGATTCCCAAGTTCATGCAGCGTCATACCAACGCTAATGTTAGGCTGCCTTCCGTTAACGGTAACCAAGAGCAGCTTCTGGTCACCGGTGATGCCGATTGCAGTCCGTGGTGCCCGCCCAACCAAAATATCGGCCTGAAAGCGCTCCTCTTCCCCAGTGATTTCAATGCGGCCGTCGCGAACCAGACGGGGACCGCCTCCAATGATCTGGGTGACACCGAGATCATCCCAGGCAGGATCAAGCACGATGTTCACTGCGAGCCGATCTCCAACCTTTAACTTGGTCAGTGGCTCCCTTTGCGCTCCGTGACCCGAAAGCACCAAACCGTCAGGGGGAATCGTGCTGTTGCCCTGCCCAACCTCTACAACAACGCCATCAACCACAACCACTTCGTGACCGTAGGCGTTGGTATTGGTCTTTGTTCCGTGGTGCTTATTGTATACTATCAGTTCGTCCTGGAGACGGGGACGGTTCAAACCCTGTATGTCGGTGAGCACACTTCCGTCTTGAAGGAGCACTTCGCCCCTAAAGTCTACCTGCTCCATAACTGCAAGTCTGGGTCCGAGGCCCAGAGCGGTTCGATGGGCGTAGGGCTCGCTAATCAGCTCGCCGTCGATCATGAAGACCCCCAGGGGCCTGCCGGTTGAGGCAAAAAACGCTCCGTTCACAGCTGCAATGGCGCCTGTACGTTCGGCCATGGAAGTGACCCGTTCAGAACCGAAAATGCGATCCTGAGCTAGAACCAATTTCACATCATAGGGATAGCGCAGGTCTATTTCGAGATAGTTCACCACATTGGGACCGAAGGAATCTGCCCTGCGCTGGTGGCCGTAGATCACACCAGGCTCAACTATGCGTCTTGAGGTGTTGACAAAAGTCTTAGGGATCTGAAGCTGAAAAAAATCCCCGTCCTCTGTCACCGCGCCTTCGGGAATCTGATAGTTAAAATCCAAGACCAGGCGGGATCCCTGGGCCGCTTCGGAGTAGCGAATCTCCCGCAGAGCCACGTCATCAATGCGCTGGGAGGGGGGAAATCCCGGCATGGGAAGATTGGAGTCGATAATCGCCTTCATGGGGCTTGTTGTATAACTTACTTCATAGGCCTGCCCCGGAGCCTTGGGCAACACAACTGCAATAGACTCCGGCATAAGCGATACTGTCTGTGCTGATGCGACAAAAGTAAAAGCGCCGAGGATAAAGGTTAAAATAAGGACAAAGAGAATCTGCCTTGGCAGCACACACATACCCCCCTCATCATCCTTACCAATTCGTGATAAGGCGGTGTTCTCCTGCACAAAAATCAACTCCACAAGGGAGCTTCTTGTGGAGTTTGGAATCTCAATCGTCATCAGGAACATAGCGGGACATTTGCTCGTAGATCATCTTTGCCAGGCCAATGCTCTGGCCCTGTGCGAAATTGCTGGCCATTTCCTGATCCAGCATAGATTGGAATATCTTCTCCGCACGGCCATCGCCCAGCAGGTCGTTTTCCGGCACAGTACGCCTCATTTGTTCCATTAGCTGATAAAGAAAAATCGCCTCGAACTGCTCCGCTGCTTCCTGCAACGCCTTTTGTGAAGCAGACTTGCGTCCGGCCAGTTCTTCTGCCTTGCCGGCCACTAAATCACTTGGCTGCCAATTTACACGCACCGGCCACCCTCCCTAGATGATAATCAGATCGCCAAACAATGCCCCGGCGGCCTTGACTGCCTGCAAAATGGCGATAATGTCCCGAGGCGTCGCCCCCACAGCGTTCAGGGCGTCTACCAAGTCCTGGACATTGGCATTACCGCCCAGGACGGTTGTATTACTGTAATTTTGCTCCAATTCCTCCCCTAATTCTCCGCCCAGGCCCAGATCTCCTCCTGGCGATCTGTCTTGCGCGATCTGAACTTTGAGGTTGCCATGGGAAACTGCAACGGCGGCAATCCGCACTTGAGCTCCCATCACCACTGTCCCGGTGCGCTCATTAATAACCACTCTGGCATTGGCGTCGGGCCGGATGGGCAGTTCCTCAAGCTCAGCAATGAACGCAACTACATTACTTGCATACCCCGCTGGAACTCGAATCTCTACCGTGCCCTGGTCCCTGGCCCTGGCTAGGTCCTGCTGATAGAACTCGTTAACCACTTGAACAAGCCGGCTGGCAGTAGTGAAGTCCGGCTCCAGCAGAACCAGGGACACGGCCCCATCGGCGGCAAAGTCATAGGGCTCCAGCTCCCTTTCCACAATTGCCCCGTTGGGGACAATGCCCACCGTAGTGTGGTTCGATTGGCCGCCCGAGCCGCCCCGGACCGCAAATCCGCCGATAGATACAGGTCCCTGGGCAACTGCGTAAACCTGCCCGTTGGCCGCCTGCAAAGGAGTCTGCAGGAGAAATCCGCCTTGGAGGCTCCTGGCATCGCCGATGGAGGACACTGTGACATCCAGCCTGTCGCCGGTTCTGAGTGAGGTCGGCAGATCCGCTGTGACCATAACTGCGGCAATATTGCGCATTCTCAAATCATTCGGTGAAACGCTGATGCCGAATCCCTCAAGCATATTGGCAATCATCTGAATGTTGGCCCTTGAACCGGAACCGTCACCGGTTCCCTGCAGACCAACCACCAGACCCAGGCCAAAAACCTGGTTCTCTCTGTCACCTTGCACCCGGGCAACGTCCTTGACTCGCACGATGGGAGTATCATAGCGAAGCGGCTCAATATTTTGAGCCCCTGCTGCACTCCCCCAGAGGAGGATGATTCCCAGAACTAAAACCACAATTTTCTTAGACATTAGATCCTCCCTCTCCCTTTAGAACAGCCAGTTCAGCAGGCGAGTGATAATTCCCGGCTTATTCTTGTCAGCCACGACGCCGGTTCCCACGAAGGCGATCTCCGCATCAGCCACAAAGGTTGACAAAACAGTGTTATCGGGAGTGACATCCCGGGAGCGGATTAAACCGGAAATCACTATTTCCTGTTCTTCTCCGTTAATCATGATTTTCTGACGTCCTTCGATCCGCATGGTGTCGTTGCCAAAAACCTCAGCCACCCTGGTGGTCAGGCGTGCGGTCAGACTTCCTCCCCTGGTGGTGGAACCGTCCGACGAAAAGGAATCGCCTCCGCCCACCCTCATTAGGGGAATCAAGTCCGCCAGAACACCCATGCCTGGTCCGACAGAAACCTCAGAATCTTTCCCCGCCGAGGTGGATGCAGTCTGCCTCGCGGTAGCCTGCTCCACAATGATTACGGTAACCAAATCGCCTACCCTGCGGGCCTTACGATCCTCAAACATGGAAGGTGCATCTGTCGGATACAGTGACTGGGCAGCTGCACCTACGGATATGGTCAGAAGAACCAGCACCAGGAACGCTGTACCTAGAAGTTTTTTATCTCTCATGGAGTACCTGACCCCCTCAAATTAACCCGAACCGTATGCTCATCAATGATTTCACCTGAGACAACCTGCCTGGAAAGGGTGTTCTCCACAGGGATTACCTCCCCCAGTCCCCCTGTGCCCCGGGCAATTCCAGGTGCGCTTACCACAAGGGACGGAGTCTCCACCACAATTGTAACTGCCGCTCCCCGTTCTATAACAGGAACAGCCTCAACATTGAGCGTCGTTAATGGGCTTCCGCTGAGCACATGCCTTTTCGTCCGCAGCCCCACAAACTCTGCTGCAGTCCGCAGATCGGGCTGACCGGTCCTAAACTCTTGAGTCTCAACTCTAAGATCCTCCAGGGTAAGCAGATGACCCCTAGGCAGATCCGCTGCCGCCACCACCACTTCATAGACAGGAAAACCTGCCTCTGACTTTGCAGCCGCAGCCTGGGCAAATTCCGGCGCGACACCGAAGACTTGAACTGTGGTGCTGCCTTGGAACTCGATTCGCTTGAGATCTATGCCGCCCTGCCGCAAACGCACCTCAATCTGTCCTCTGGTAAGTCTGCGGGAACTCCCGGCAATAGGAGCTGCGCCTGCATTAACGGCTGCAACCTTGCTCACCAGCTCCTCCGGCCCGCTAAGCTCAGCTATGGTGCCTAGGAGCAGTTCTGAACCCTGTACATTAACGCTTTCCGGCAATGTAATAATCACCCGCTCCTCCGCAGCACTGCAGACCGCAAGGGTGCCCAGGAGGAAGACGCTGAGGAAAGCCAGTACAAGGATCAGCACCTTTATCCGTTTCATCCTACCTTACCTGCGGAGATTGTTGGCGGTCTGCAGCATATCGTCGGAAGCCTGGATTGCTTTAGAATTGCTTTCGTAGGCCCGCTGGGCAACGATCATGTTCACCATTTCTTCCACCACTTGCACGTTGGACATTTCCAGGAAGTTCTGGCTCAGCATGCCGAAGCCGTCCAGACCGGGAGTGCCAAGCATTGCTTCGCCGCTGGCAGCGGTTGCCGAATAAAGATTGCGGCCCTCACTCTTCAGACCGGCTGGGTTGACAAACCGAACAATCTGAATCTCGCCGATGCGTTCCGGTTCGCTGTCGCCGGGCTGCATAATGGTTACTGTACCGTCGGAGGCGATACTGAGCTCCAGAGACTCAGACGGCACCACGATCTCAGGTTCAATCGGGAAACCGTCAGATGTTGTGATCCGTCCGTCCGCATCGAGCTTGAAGGCCCCATCCCTGGTATAAGCTACACTTCCGTCCGGAAGCAGCACCTGGAAGAATCCGTCACCCTCAATAACAACATCGAGAGGATTATCGGTCTGCTGGTACAT
>JAAYSR010000118.1 GCA_012518325.1 Bacillota bacterium | reverse complement strand
GGAAGAACTCCTCAGGCTCCAGTCTGAACCAGTAACCGAGGCTGAGCTGGCAAGGGCGAAGGCGATGGCCCGCAGCAGCCTGGCTTTTTCCACAGAATCGTCTGCCAATGTAGCCATGTATCTGGGCAAGCAGGAGATCTACGGCGGGGTGATGGGTGCGGTAAATCAAGCAGCCCAGCTTGAGCAGGTCACAGCGGAAGACATTCAGCGGGCGGCCAAGAGCTTCCTGCATCCAGATGCATACATTCACAGTGAAATTTCACCGGCGGGGAGGTAGTCTAAGTGAAGAGAACATTTGTTGCCTTGCTCATTCTGGTATTGGCAGCTTTTTCGGCCCAGGCTGCAGCAGGTTTCAGTTACACAGCCGATGTACAAAAGTTCGTGCTGGACAATGGGCTGACTGTCCTGCTTAAGGAAAACCCGGCCTTTGACATAATCTCCTTGGGCCTGTTCAGCAGTGTGGGGTCGGTTTACGATCCTGAAGGGCTGGAGGGGCTCACCTATCTGACGCAGCGAAACCTGATTTCGGGCACAGCAAATCGCAGCGCACAGGAGATCGTAATTGAACTGGAGTCTCTAGGGGCGCAGCTCCAAACTGCTGCAGCCTATGACTATTCTGCGGTGCTGCTGCAGTCTACACCGGGCTCCTTCCAGGCAAGCTTTTCCGTGCTGATGGACATTTTGACGAGTTCGACTTTTCCGGAAACCGAATTTGAGCGGGAACGCAGCCTCAGCCAGGCTGCTTTAGCCAGCCTCGCAGATGATCCGACCAATGCCCTTGTCTTAGGCTACCTGGAACTTTTTTACGGTGACCATCCCTACAAATACACGCCCTATGGCTCGCCTGCCGGGCTGATGTCAATCAGCCGCCAGGATGCGGCAAACTGGCAGAAGTTTATGTACCAGCCGCAGCAGATTGTAGTTTCGGTTGTAGGCAACTTTGACTCGGAAGAACTTCTGCCTCTTCTGCAAGCAAGCTTTGCAGGCTGGGAGAATGGATATGAAGCTGATCCTTCCCCCAGAGCCCAGGCTGAGTATGTGTATCCTGCCGAAGATCGGGAGCTGGTCATCAATCTGCCGACAGAAGCCGCTTTCCTGATTATCGGCTATCCAGCCCCAGCAACCTTTGATGTCGACAGTGCAGCCATGGCTGTGATCAACGGCATTCTTGGGGAAGGAATGTCCTCCCGCCTCTTCACGGAAATCAGGGACAAGAGGGGCCTGGCCTATACTGCCGTTTCACAGTACGATGAACGGCTTGGGCCGTCTAATCTCTTGGTTTTCCTGGCCACCCATCCCCAGAACGTGGAACAGGCCAAAGAGCAGGTCCTAGCTGAACTGCAGCGTTTTGCCGCTGAAGGCCTGACTGAAGCAGAAATCGCGCAGATCGCAGTGCGCAAGCGGGGCACGCATCTGATTCAAAATGAGACCAACATGAACCAGGCCACGATGCTTGCCCTGGCAGAGGTAACCGGGCGGGGCTATGAGTGGGTAGACGACTACATGAACTTCTTCGCTGACGTTACAACGGAAGACATCAAGGCGGCAGCGCAGAAGTACTTCCAGCACTATACTGGTGTGTTGATTATGCCGTAAGAAACATACTCTAAGACAGATCAAACAGGAGCAGTCTGCGACCAGATTTGGCCGCAGGCTGTTTTTTCTATCTAGCGTAGGTATTGTCAGGAGTTGCTGATAAGCGGGCAGAATATGGAAGGACAACTCGCAATATTATCAACAATACGAGGAGGGTGGGTCATGAAATTTTCACTGCGATGGAGAATGCTGCTTCTAATCCTGGTCCTGCTCGCTATTCCCATAGTCGCTCTCGGGATCAGCAACTACAGTTCGTCGGTGCAGGCACTGGCTGACAGTGTGCGGGACACTGCCAGGGGGACTTTGAACGGCGCCGCAGACACAGCGGACATGTTTCTAAAATCTGTGGAGGACGCTGTCGCGTTGCTGAGTTACGATCCCAGTGTGCAAAACAGCCATGTTGATGCAGATGCACGTGCCAGGGCCCTGGAGCTTTTTACGGCCCAGCAAAAGTCCCTTGGGGAAGCGTTGAATGTGTATCTTGGCACCAGGACCAAAGATTTTGTCTTTTATCCCCCGGCTGATTTGCCTCCAGGCTGGGATCCCACCACCCGCGATTGGTATACTCGGGCGGTCCAGGCGGGGAGGATCATCTGGACGGAACCGTATGTAGATACAGGTTCGGGCCGGCTGGTGGTTACAGTCGCCGCACCTGTGTTCAATCCCAACGAAACCCAGGCTATGGGTACAGCGGGAATTGATGTGGCCCTGGACAGTCTGGTGGAGCTCATCTCATCCAGGCCCGTGGGGCAGGCAGGTTACCTCATACTGCTGGACAGTGCAGGAAACGTGTTAGCCCATCCAGATCAAGGGCAGATAGGGACAGTGTACGGCTCGACCGAGCTCTTACAGGTCTTTATGGCAGGTGAGTCCGGCGAACTGGATTACACTGAAGCTGGCGATGAACGTTTTGCCGTCTTTACTACCGTGGAGCGAACGGGGTGGAAAATGGCTGCCCTCATTTCCTATTCTGAGGCACATGTGCCGGCCCAGGCCCAATTAAGGAAAACTTTGGCCATTGGACTTGGTCTTTTGCTGGCAGCCTCACTGATTGGAGTAATCTTTTCCAATTATGTCCTGCTAAGACCCGTCTCTAATCTTGTCAAGGCAGCTGAGGAGATCGGCAGGGGCAACTTCAGGACCGAGGTGAAAACAGGCGGCGGCGATGAACTTGGTCTCTTGGCAGACACCTTTATCAAGCTGCAGAAGGATCTTGGCAAGCTAATTGGGGAGGTTAAGACTGCCAGTGATACCACTGCCCAGTTAAGCCAGGCTGTGTTTCGTTCCAGCCAGGAAATCAGTGCATCAACGGAGGAAATGGCTGCCACTACTAACCAGTTTGCAGGTTCGGTTCAGCAGATGAGTGATCATGTGCAAAGAATTGACAGCGACGGAAGTTCCATTCGGGATGTGGCCGGTCAAGGCCAGGGCCTAATCTCTGAAGCGGTGGATCAAATGAAGACTATTGAAACAAGCTTTGGCGGACTGCACGCCAGCGTGGAGAAACTGGGGATTCAGTCCAGGGAGATCGGGCAGATTACCGATATTATCAGGGGAATTGCAGATCAGACAAACCTTCTGGC
Source organism: Bacillota bacterium (assembly GCA_012518325.1). Classification (GTDB taxonomy): domain Bacteria; phylum Bacillota; class Limnochordia; order Darwinibacteriales; family Darwinibacteriaceae; genus UBA5420. The sequence continues at coordinate 1,627 of JAAYSR010000118.1, read as the reverse complement.
GTTGAATGCAGCCATTGAAGCAGCCCGAGCCGGGGAACAGGGGAGAGGTTTTGCTGTGGTTGCAGAAGAGGTGCGCTCCCTGGCAGAGCAGTCGGGAATCGCTACAGAAAAGATTGCCGCGCTGGTCAAAGACATTAATGAGCAGATTGTCCAGGTGATGAGGGAGACCAATGCCAGCATTGAAGAGGTAAGGGCTGGCTCGGAAAGTGTCCGCATTGCAGGGGAGACCTTTGCCGCAATCGGCAGGGCGGTTAACGAGATCAGTGCCAGCATTCAGGAAGTGGCCTCTGTTGCGCTGGAGCTCAGCAGCGGATCAGAAGAGATGGCTGCGGCCACCGAGGAGCAGGCGGCTACCCTCCAGGAGATAACTTCCTCCGCCAATGAGCTGGCAGACCAGGCTAAAGTGCTGATGGAACTAACGCAAGGCTTTCAGATCTAGAAATAGAGCAGAATCCCCGCCCTGGCTGGACAGAGGCGGGGTTTTCCGTCAGACCTGGGATTGGAGATTTCCCTGCAGGCCGATTTCTGCTGCCACTTTGCGCATCCCGGCGATCGTTTCAAGAATAATGTCATTTAGGTCCATGCCAAGCATTTCGCAGCCTTTCAGGATCACTTCCCTGTTCACGCCTGCGGCAAAACTTGGCTGTTTGAATTTTTTCCTCACCGACTTGACTTCCAGATCAAGCACGCTCCGGGAGGGGCGCATCAGGCACACTGCGTTAATCAGCCCGGTAAGCTCGTCTATGGTGTAGAGTGTCTTTTCCAGCTGGCTTTGGGGCTCGATATCGGTGCAGATGCCGTAACCGTGGCTGCAAACAGCCCGGATGAGCTTCTCGTCCACTCCTTTTTCTGCCAGGATTTCCGCTGTTTTATGGCAATGCTGATCAGGGAACTGCTCATAGTCCAAGTCATGGAGCAGACCTATCACTCCCCACTCTTCAGGATCCTCCCCTGCGAGCTCAGCGAAATGTCTCATAACGCCCTCCACAGCTAAAGCATGCTGCAGCAGGGCCTCTGACTTTGTATACTCCGTGAGAATCTGCCATGCTTGTTGCCTAGTTGGCTTCATTGCTCTGTCCTCCTTGTAAGACTCAGTCTATTCCCGATTTCGCCGCTTCAGCCAAGAAACCTGCCCCACTTAACATTGGGAAACGTGGATAATGCAGAGGAGTTTTTAGATATTAACACGAATAAAGTGAAAAATAAACATTAGTCTGTAGGGAATAGAAAGAGGTGCTATCTTGTGAAACGCAGGGTATTATTTCTAGTTATGGCGCTGCTGCTGACGATGGGTTCTCCGGTATCTGCGGACAGCATCGATGTAAGCACGTCCTTCGGGGACCTGTACGCCCTGAGCATGAAGGCGGCTCCTGAACAGAGCGGCATTGTGCTTCTGCTGGACTATGCCATCCGTAATCAGGAACTGGAGGAGGTTCCAGATAAGGGCGACGGGACCATGGAAGAGGTGGGGGATTACAGAGTGTTCGAGGGAAGGAGAAGCACTGTGGTCCTGGGATTAGGCTATGAAGTAGGCTTTATCACTCCCTGGGTGGGTTTCGCCAGCCAGAAAGTGCGCAGCAAAGAAGAACGGGTGGAATATGGTCAAGAGGCGGACAGTGAAGGCAAT
>JAAYSR010000117.1 GCA_012518325.1 Bacillota bacterium | reverse complement strand
CATATTCCCAGGCAGGAAGATGCAGTTCCCTTCCTGAAAGGCTGGCTCACCGCCGACGACTTGGTGCTGGTCATGGGGGCCGGCCCAATTTGGCGCGTTGCCAAGGACTTAGTCTAGTTCCTGGAGGTACATATTGCCGACGGGATCGTAGCTGATGGTCCTGCTTTTTTCCTTCCCGTCCGGTGCCACGACTACCAAACCGTAGCGAAAAAGCGGAATAAACAGAATGGCTCCCCTTAGGGCGTCAAGGCGCAAAACCGGTGCCAGGCGCTGGTGGAGCTCTTTCTTTTTTGCCTCAAATTCTTCTGAATCGGTCCTGCCTGCAAAAAAGTCCCGGAGTTTGGCCTCTTCCAAGAGCAGCTTTTCCTTGGCCTCAACGGCCCAGGGCAGAGACTTCTCGGCGAACTGATCATACAGATAGGCTGCCGCATTGCTAAATGCCTGTTTCAGGCTGCATTTTCTCCTGCAGACCTGGTCCCTGGGTACTCCGCCCGGTTCAAGAAGGTAGTGGGGAAAGGCGTATTTTAACACTTTGCCGGAAGAGAGATCCACCGTTACCGTGTGAAGGCTCTCTGTTTTTTGCAGCCCCCGCGCTTCTGCCAGTATCTCCAGCTGGAGATACTGTGTATAATGCAGCGAACAGCTCACCACATACGCCCGTTCCTGCGCCGAGGACCTGGCCAGTATTTTCTTGCGGACGCTTGGTTCATGGAAGTGGTGGAGGGGGACATATGCTTGGCTCAGTATCCCCTGCTTGCGGATAACTTGCAGAATGCTGTTCAGGCGGTAGCTGCCTGGGCAGATTAGATCCGCTCCATAGAGTTCAGCTGAGCCCTTGTCGAAGGTAAACTGGAGCAGACGCCCTTGGGCGCGCCAACCATCCAGTTCTTTCATAAGGGTGTCATCCACCTGGACCTGCCAGACTCCCTTGCGTATTTCCAGCGGTTCCAGGCCGCAGAGTTTGAAGAAATCGAACACTAGTTGCTGCACTGTCCTTGCCCCTCTTAGAAGAATTCCCACACAGATGATTTCACTTTTGCCTGCCCTTTGATAAAGTGTTCCCCGAACTGGTCCAGTTTCTCTCTGATCTTTTCCTGCTCTTCGTGGGCCAGGAAGATCTTCATCAATTCACTTTCAAAGGATTTCCCCAGGTTGAGATGGAGCAGAATGGCATCCAGTTCGCCGATAATGGACTCGAACATATTGATTTTCTGATGGAGCAGATACATTATGTGTTCTTCAACGGTATCTTTGGTGATCAGGTTATAGATGTGCACATCCCGGGACTGGCCGAGCCTGTGAACCCGACCGATCCTCTGTTCCAGCCGCATTGGATTCCAGGGCAGGTCAAAGTTGACTATGTGGTTGCAGAACTGAAAATTAAGTCCTTCTCCGCCTGATTCGGTGCTGACCAGAATCTGAGCCTGTTTTTGAAAAAGATTGCGGATCCATAGCTTCTTCCCACGGGAGAGGGTGCCGTCGAAGGCGAGTGTACTGTAGCCTGCTCTTTCCAAACGGTAGCGGATGTATTCCTGAGAGGCTTTATACTCAGTGAAAATGATGATCTTGCTGTCGCCAAGCCCGCCTACCAGGCGCTCCAGGGCGTCACACTTTGAGTTTTGCTTAACATCGGCCAGATCTTTGAGAAGTTCTGCCGCCTCCGTCAGCTGATCCGGGTCGATGTTTGCCATCATCTTTTCCAGAGTGAGGGCGGTTGCCAGGAAAGTTGAACAGACTTCCCGCTGCAGAGTGATGAGGGGAAGGATGTTCTGCAGCCCGCTTCGTCTGCCTCTAGCCCGGACAAACTGCGTGACCCGATTGTAGAGTTCGTGCTCTTTGGAGGTGAGGGAGACGATAATGGGGTGGACGATGCGCTGTGTGAATTGAACAGTACCTTCGTCCCTGCGGTTGCGCACCATCACCTGGCTGAGGAGTTCCTTCAGCTCCTGCGGGTTTTTTGGGGTACGTTTGTCCTGGATGAAACGACTCTTGAAAGAACGGTAGCTGCCCAGCTGTCCCGGTTTGATCAGGCCAATCAGGTTATAAAGTTCCTTGAGGTCGTTTTGGATGGGCGTGGCGGTAAGCATTAAGCAGTATTTTTTCTGAACAGCATTCACGAAGCGATAGCTCAAGGTGGAGCTGTTTTTTAACTTATGGGCTTCATCGATGATGAGCAGGTCATAGGGTATGCCGAGAATGTGTGAAGCGTGGGGTTCACGTTTAGCTGTATCTAGGGACGCAATCAGGATGTCTGAGTAACTCCAGTCCCATTCGGTACGCTGGATGCCTGGGCTGATGTCGAATTTTTCGTAAAGCTCGTGGTACCACTGCCAGAGCAGGTTGGCCGGGGTGAGGATCAGCACCTTTTTCACCAAGCCTCTCAACAGGTACTCCTTGAGGATCAGCCCTGCTTCGATGGTTTTGCCGAGACCAACTTCATCTGCCAGGATAGCCTGGCCCTGCATGTCAAAGATCACTCGCCTCGCGGTTTCCAGCTGATGAGGGTAGGGGACAACGCCCGCTTGCTTCCAGCGTTCCTTCAAATACTCTACCGCCAGCAGCTCCTTGATTTCCTGTTGGGTGATTGTCAGTTCATCCGCCCGTTTGGCCAGAGCGTACCAGTCCCAGGTGTCAAAGCGCTTCAGCCTAAGGTCCCGGACAATCTGCCTAAAGCCGCGGGCCAGCACTTCACCCCTGCAGTCCGGCAGAAAAACTTCACGAAACAGATCAGGCGACTCTATTTTAGTCTGATTTTGTGCGAAACCAGGAAAAAATTGGGACAATTAATTCGACCTCCTTAGACAAGCCTCTCCATTTTTGAGGTTTGTTATGAGGAGCATTAACTGGTATCGTCATAAATTTGGTTTTATAGCAGGATTTTTGTGGTCTTGCAAGAATACTATTGCAGTATTCGGCAGGGAGCGGACAAATCCAGCCAGCTCCCCGATGTTCAATGTATTGGGTTATTTTAGGAGGTAGATCATGAATGTTTAGGTACATCGTACGGAGATTTCTCTACATCATTCCGATGTTAATTGGGATCTCATCCTTGAGCTTTTTTATTATGCAGTTAGCACCGGGTGATGCTCTTACGACGATGGCACTGAGTCCTGATATT
>JAAYSR010000116.1 GCA_012518325.1 Bacillota bacterium | reverse complement strand
CGCCAATTGGAGCACCTATGGTCAACAGGAGCACCATCCCGAGGAAGACCAGGGGCTTGTTGCTTGCCAGGAGCGCTGCCGCACCGGAACGCTCCCGGATCAGCAGATTTTGCACCAGATCATAGTCTAAGAAGTAGAGGGCGAGCCTGACACTGAGGACGCCCATAACTGTGTTGAGCCCATAGAGCATTACTCCGCTAAGCAAACTGCGGGAAAAGGTGCTGCCGTCTGGGAGGGCAAAAGCTTCCCTGCGCCCGCCGGCGAGGCCGCCCAGGATGAAGAGCAGCTGCTGCCCTGCCAGAAGAGCAACCCGGACTTCTTCGGTGCGGGGAAGAAAACGTGCTGCCACACCCACTGTCAGCACAGCTGCCAGTATAAAGAACACCCAGGCTGTCCTTTTCTCCGCTAAAGCCACAGTCTCTCCCCCTTAGATGAAAGGAGCGCACCTGCGCCCCTGTTAACATCAGCCGGATTCTCTCGTGTGTGTATATCTGCTTACATTGTATGCCCCGTAGGCCGGGGTAGGCCGCAATACATCCCACCAATAGCGATACGCTTCCCCATGCAGGACATTCCAATAGAAAGAAGTATCTGAGTAGTCTATGGTAACCCCCTCCTTTTATACACTTGTACGCACATGCGAGGAGGTCTGCCATAGTTCTCGTTTCCTAAATTCGATAGTTCGGAGCCTCTTTGGTGATCTGCACATGATGGGGATGGCTTTCCTGGACTGCAGCAGGCGTAATCCTCACAAAGCGGCTGTTCTGGTACAAGCTTTCCAAATCCGGCGCTCCGCAGTAGCCCATGCCGGCCCTCAATCCGCCAATGAGCTGAAATATTGTATCAGCCAGCGAACCCTTAAAGGGCACCCGTCCCTCTATGCCTTCCGGCACCAGTTTATTGGCATCGCTTTGGAAATAGCGGTCTTTGCTGCCCGATTTCATGGCGCCAAGGGAACCCATGCCCCGATAGACCTTGTAACTGCGTCCCTGGTAAATCTCGGTCTCTCCAGGACTTTCTTCCGTTCCTGCCAAGAGGCTGCCCAGCATTACGGTGTGACTGCCGGCCGCCAGCGCTTTGACAATGTCACCGGAGTAACGGACGCCGCCGTCTGCAATAATGGGGACGTTATAATCTCTGGCTGCCTGAGCGCAATCCCAAATTGCGGTCAGCTGAGGGACGCCCACACCGGCCACAACCCTGGTTGTACAAATGGAGCCCGGGCCTATTCCCACTTTGACAGCATCGGCGCCGGCCTCAATCAGAGCTTTGGTCGCTGCACCTGTGGCCACATTGCCTGCCACAATCTCCACCCGATCGCCAAAGCGGTCTTTCAAATCACGTACCGCATGCAGCACTCCGCTGGAATGGCCGTGGGCAGTGTCAACCACCAGGGCGTCTACGCCCGCATCCACCAACGCTGTGCTGCGTTCAATGCGATCCGGACCGACCCCCACCGCGGCAGCCACTACCAGGCGCCCGGACTCGTCCTTAGCAGAGTTCGGATACTGCCTGGCCTTTTCGATGTCCTTAATAGTAATCAGGCCCCTCAACACATAGTTGTCATCCACTAAAGGAAGCTTTTCAATCCGGTACTTGTGCAGGATTGACTTGGCCTGTTCCAGTGTGGTGTTCACCGGTGCTGTGATGAGATTTTCCTTTGTCATCACGTTGCCGATGGGCTGGTCCAGGTTTTCTTCAAAGACCAGATCCCGGTTCGTCAGGATACCCACCAGTTTACGATTTTCGTCGACAATGGGGACGCCGCTGATCCGATAGCGGGCCATCAAGGCCAGGGCATCGCTGATTAAGTGCTGGGGGCTGAGGTAAAACGGATCTACGATTACTCCGCTTTCCGATCTCTTGACCCGATCCACTTCACCGGCCTGTTCGTCGATGGACAGATTCTTATGGATGACACCGATTCCGCCTTCCCTGGCCATGGCAATAGCCATGCGCGACTCCGTCACAGTGTCCATGCTGGCACTCACCAGCGGTATGTTAAGGCGTATCTTTCTGGTAAACCATGTTCCTGTCTTTACGTCCGATGGCAACACATCTGAAGCCATGGGGACCAGCAGCACATCATCAAACGTCATCCCTTCACGGCCAAACTTCTCCTGGAAATCCACGACGCCGCCCCCTCTTCCTCTGGAATACTCCCTGTGATTTGTGGATATTTTATCATAACCGGAAGAAATAGCAACCAAAAAAGAAGGAAACCTGAAGCGGGATTAGAATTAGCAACATGTGAAGGTTGTAACTTAGGAGGTATTAACAGATGGATATTCGTAGAGTTGCAGTACTAGGCGCGGGCCGGCTCGGACGAGGCATTGCCGAAAACGCCGCCAGCAAGGGCTATGATGTCATACTTTTTTCGCACGGAGCAGGCGGCAAGGAAGCCCTCGCCCGCATTGAAAAGAGTCTCGATCGCAAGCTCGCCAAGTGGGGCATCACCGACGCAGAAAAACGACTGATTCTAAATCGGATTGAATACACACAAGACCTCAGAGAACTGAGCAAAGCCGATTTGCTGGTTGAGGCCACCTTAGATCACCTTGATGTTAAGTACGAGCTTTTGCGCACCGCGGACCAGCTGTGCCGCCGGGATGTGTATTTCCTTTCCGCCACATCGACTCTGAAAGTGTCGGATCTGGCCAAGGAAATCAACAGGAGCGATATGCTCGTAGGACTGCACTTCATTCCCCCGGTTCCCGATGTTGCCGTAGCCGAGCTTGTGCGAGGCGTGCGCACTTCTGATGAAGCGGTGGAGGTTGCTAAAGCCTTTGCAGCCCGCCTTGGCAAACAAGTGGTGGAAATCGAGGAAAGCCAAGGGCTGGTTAACCCCCGCGCTTTAGTGGCAATGATCAATGAAGCTGCCTATCTGTTGGACGAAGGTGTCTGCGAGGCAAAAGACGCCGAACTCATTTTCCGCGAAAGCTGGGGCATGAAGCAAGGTCCCCTCGAAATGGCGGACAGGCTCGGCCTGGATCTGGTGTTGAACTGGATGGAGCAGCTGCAGATGGTATTCGGCCCCCGCTATGCTCCCTGTCCGCTGCTGAGACGCTATGTGCGCCAGGGGCGGCTCGGAGTAAAGAGCAGACTGGGTTTCCTGGCTTATACCGAAGATGATGCGGTTGTGACTGAAGACGAAGGTGACAAGGAGGATTAAACATGAACATTTTTGTACTGAACTGCGGTTCCTCTTCTTTGAAATATAAACTGTATGCTATGGAGAACGAGAAGGTTTTGGCGGAAGGGAAAGTGGAGCGCATTGGGCAGGACAACGCTGTCATCACCCACCAGTCCACCGGCAAAGAGAAAGTGTCCAAGACCATGCCAATTTTGGAGCATACCATAGCTATTCAGGAGTGCCTGAATCTTTTAACCCATAGCGAACACGGAGTGCTGAAGAGCGTTAACGAAATCGATGCCGTTGGGCACCGTGTAGTCCACGGCGGCGAGTCATTCTCTGACTCAGTGCTAATTAATGAGCGCACGAAGGAAATTCTAGACTCCCTGGCGGAGCTTGCTCCCCTGCACAACCCAGCCAACGTGATGGGTATCCGGGCTGCCGAGAAAATCATGCCCAAGACTCCTCAAGTGGCTGTGTTTGACACGGCATTCCATTCGACCATACCTCCCCACGCTCACCTCTATGCCGTTCCCTACACCATTTACCAGCGGTACAAGGTGAGACGCTACGGGTTCCACGGAACCAGCCACAAGTATGTCTCACAGCGTGCTGCGGAGCTGATGGGCAGAAACATCGAGGATTTGAAAATCATCTCCTGCCACCTGGGCAACGGAGCCAGCATTACTGCCATTGAAGGCGGCAAGTCCATTGACACTTCTATGGGCTTCACTCCCCTGGAGGGCCTGATGATGGGAACAAGGAGCGGAAACATTGATCCGGGAGCTCTGTTCTATATCATGAGGAAAGAAGACCTCAACCTCCAGCAAATCGACTCTATGCTCAATAAGCACTCCGGTCTGCTGGGCATTGCCGGTGTCAGTGACATGCGGGACATTGAAAAGGGCGTTGAAGAGGATGACAAGATGTGCAAGATGGCCTTTGACATGTATGAGTACCGCATCCGGAAGTACATTGGTTCCTATGTAGCCGCAATGAACGGTGTAGACGCAATTGTGTTCACTGCAGGCATAGGAGAGAACACCCCTGCCCTGCGCACTAGGCTCATCTCTAAGCTCCCCTACCTTGGGATTACCATTGATGAGGAAAAGAACAAACTGCGCGGCCAGGACGTTGAAATCTCAACTCCGGATTCCAGAGTCAAAGTTTTCGTTATTCCTACCGATGAAGAGTTGGTCATTGCCAGAGATACAGCAGAAATCGTTTCCTAGATGCCAAAGAGGTGCCGCAAGGCACCTCTTTACATTGTGAAACGATGACTGCCGATTGTAACTTTGGCAGGACGACTGTGCATAAACCGATCGTTTGACTGGCGGGGATTGAAAAAGAACAGCGCCCCTCCGGTTGGATCATGACCGTTCAGCGCTTCGAGAGCGGCCTTCCGGGCACTCTCGTTGGGGGTCATGTAAAAACTTCCGTTTTGGATGGGCTGAAACGCATTGCGCTGAAACAGGACACCCCGCAGAGTATTGGGAAACTGCGGACTGAGCATCCTGTTGATGATGACTGCCCCCACTGCAACCTGCCCTATGTAGGGCTCTCCCCTGGCTTCGGCATGGATCATCTGGGCCAGCCATTCAACCTCCTGACTGCTCAAGGTCACTCCGGCAGGATAGAACTTCACCGTATCCAAGGGAACTACCAGGCGCTGGCCCACCCTGATCACGTCGGTATCAAGATTGTTGAGTTCACGCAGCTCCTCTACACTCAGTCCGTAGGTGGCCGCAATCCAATAAAGGCTGTCCCCCGGCTGAACTTGGTAGACAGTCACCACTTTTTGCTGGGCGGGAGCCTGTCCCACATTTTCTGAAAGTACAGGGGCAGCGGGCTCATCTGCTGTCAACGCGGCAGGTTCCTGCCGGTCAGGACTGCCGGTCACGCCGGCACTCAGAGATATTTGAAAGAGCAGCAGGACTCCAACAGCCAAATAGCCGAGGGTTACCGCTCTCTCCCTGTGCTGATGTAAGTGTTCAATCATTGCGAACCTCTTTCTAAGAACGATTGTCAGGTAGATTATACTAATTATGAGCTGGGCTGTCAATTTTTCGGGCGGAACTCAATCGGATTATTGCAAATGATTTGCATACATAATATACTTAAAATGTACGATCAAAGGAGGTTAGCCGGTGAGCTTCCTACGGGAACTTTTTACCCCCAAACGCGTAATCATCTTCATCATTGTCGCAGTCGTGCTGGTCTTTTTCTCTAAGCAGCTGGCTACTATCCTTCTGCCCTTTATTATCGGCGTCACCTTTGCAGTTGTCTTGGAGCCCGTCATTTCGCTCTTGGAAAGGCGTCTGCGCATTCCCAGGGGGCCTGCTGTCTTTGCCACCCTCATCGCCGCCGGAGCATTGGTGTTCTACGGAATTTTCATGCTAGTCAGCCAGGCTATAGGAGAATTAGTGGAGCTAGGATCATTATTGCCTCAATACCGGGAAAATATTACAAGTTTTACCACAGATCTACTGGAACAGATTGAGGTATTGAATGAGAACCTGCCCGCAGTGGTCAGCTTGAACATTCAGCTGAGTGTGCAGGAATTCCTGGTCACGCTGGAGGAAGGAACCAAAGACTTAATCAACCGGGTCCTGGCCACTTTCTCAGGTCTCCCCTCTTTTATCGTGGTCAGTATCATCACTCTGGTAGCTACATTTTTCATTGCCAGGGACAAGGACCAGATCATTGATGTCCTGATGCAGTTTGTTCCGCCCCGGGCCCGTGACCAGGTAGGCGTGTTCCGGGAAGCGTTAAGCGTAGACCTCTTCGGTTACATTAAGGGCCGGGTCGTGATGCTCCTGATTTCCACCGTCATTGCAGGTCTTGGACTCTTTCTGATTGGCGTCCGCTACTGGATTTTGCTCGCCATTATTATCGGCATTCTGGATCAGATTCCCATTGTAGGTCCGGGAATCATCTTTACTCCCTGGGTGGCGATGAGCGTTATTGGCGGCAATATTGACCAGGCAGTCTATCTCACGATCCTGTATTTCATCATTTTTGCCTTGCGAAACTTTACTGAGCCAAAGATTATGGGCGATTCAGTAGGGCTCCATCCCCTGATCATGCTCTTGGCCATTTACGGCGGTGTGGTACTCTTTGGGGTCTGGGGGATCTTTATCGGTCCTGTGATCGCCATTGTCGTCCGCGCCACAACCGCTTCAGGATTGTTCAAATGGCCTCCTTACTCGGAACGGT
>JAAYSR010000115.1 GCA_012518325.1 Bacillota bacterium | reverse complement strand
TTCAGCTTCTCCAAATCTTCTTCAAAGGCCGAGTCAGCGGCATAGATGTCTTCCAGGCGCCACTTTAACTCAGAGGATATCTGGTCACGTCGTTGAAGTTGTCCCATCATGTCACTCCTATACTTTTTTGGTTCTGCTTGTATCATTTCTCCTTTTCGCAAAACTCTCCTTTAGATAAAGCCAAAAACAGGATCATTGCCCTTTGTGTGGAAATAGTTAACCCGAGGTGAGGAAATGAGCATGGAAGAGGTCTTTGTTCTGGATATCGGCACCCGCACCATCGCAGGCCTGGTCATGGCCGCAACAGATGAAGGGTTTGAAATTAAAGAGGCCCGTCTGCTCCAGCAGCTGCCTGGGGCGATGGCAGACGGACAGATCCATCACATCGGCTCGGTAGCCCGCACCATTCGCAAGATCAAGGAAGAACTGGAATCAGCCTGCGGATACAGCTTCCGGAGCGCTGCAGTAGCTGCTGCCGGGCGCTCGCTGCTCACTGAAACGGGAAGCAGCAGCTTTGATCTGCTGCCCACTCAGCGCCTGACGGCAGATCAAGTCAGGGCGCTGGAACTTGATGCTGTGCGCAACGCGGTGGAGAAACTCTCTACTGACAGCGCTGCAGGCGTGATGCACAGCTTCCTGTGCGTCGGCTACAGTGTGATTCAATACTACTTAGACGGCGAGCCCATCGGATCGCTCCAGGGCCATCAGGGCCGCCATGCCCAGGCAGAGGTAATTGCCACCTTCCTGCCGCGGATTGTCGTGGACTCGCTGGGCACAGCGTTGAGTGAAGCAGACTTGACTATGGACACGCTCACCCTTGAACCCATCGCGGCGATGCATGTGGTTGTCCCGCCAACCATGCGCATGCTCAATATTGCCTTGGTTGACGTAGGCGCAGGAACTTCAGACCTGGCAGTATCTGCTGACGGAACGGTGAAAGGCTACGGCATGGTGGCCTATGCCGGCGATGCCATTACCAAGGGCCTGGCGGATCACTTTCTGCTGGATTTCAAAGTCGCGGAGAAGGTCAAGGTGGAACTTAGACCGGACGAAATCTCCACCTGCCAGGATGTCTTCGGCAACACCCTGCATCTGGCTTACGAAGATGTACTGGCGGTGATCAAGCCCCGGGTTGAGATTCTGGCGGAAAAGATCGCCCAGGAGATCATTAAGCTGAACGGCGGGCCGCCCAAAGGAGCCATTTTAATCGGCGGAGGCAGCAGGGTGCCTGGCTTTGCTGAGCTCCTGGCCAAACACCTGGAGCTGCCTGAAAACCTGGTGCGCATCAGGGACAGGAGCAGCCTCGAGATCGTGCAGGGCTTCCCCCATTTTAACGGCCCTGAAGCTATTACGCCCATCGGCATCGGCTGCGCCCACTTAGACAGGCTCGCCATGGAACTGATTCATGTCACCGTCAATGGGAGCCACCTCCAGTTTCTGAATATGGCCTCCTCAACAGTGGGCGAAGCCCTGCTGCACGCAGGCCTGGATCCTGCGGAGCTGGTCGGCCGTCCTGGACCCGCCTTCACAGTGGAGCTCAACGGCCGCTGCATTACCCTGCCTGGAACTTTAGGAGAACCGGCAGTTATTCAAAAAAACGGTGAGCCCTGCGAACTGAGCGCGCCCCTTGCAGACGGCGATCAGCTGGTTGTACGGGCCGGCAGGCCCGGAAGTGAACCCAGAATCACCCTAGGTGAACTGATCGATGAAAAAGCGCACTCCTTTTCCCTGAGCCTCAACGGCAAACAGCTGGAAGTGAAGGCTGCCGCCCTGGTCAACGGGGAAAAGGAGCATTTCAACTACATTTTAAAAGATCGGGACAAAGTAATCCTCAATCCTGTCACCGATTTCCGAGATCTCTTCAAGGAACTGGGGGTCCCCTTGGAACAGGAGATACCCTTTTACTTAAACGGCGAAGCCAGGATCGCAGTGGAGAAGCTTGAGCTTCTGATCAACGGCAGCAGGGAATCTTTAAGGACCCCCCTGCGCTCAGGTCTGGAGGTCCGCTACTTCCGCAAGCCCTGCCTGCTGAGGGATCAGATTCCTGCACCCAAGGAAGGGGCGCCCCAGATTACGGTAAGCGTCAACGGGCAGAGCATCCAGCTCACCCGCAAGGAACCGGTTCCATTGGTCAACGGCCAGGAGGTTTCCCTGGACTATGAGCTGAAACCCTATGATCGCATCGAGTACAGCCCCGGGGCAGACAATATCCTGGAGGCTTACATCGTCACCGACATCTTCCGGGACTTTGAACCCGATGAGGTGTTTTCCAGGAAGGGCGGAACCATCCTGGTCAACGGCGAAACTGCCGGCTTTACCACCCCGATTAAGCATGGGGACACCATCGAGCTGATCCCCTACGGGGCGGAAATTGCAAATTCGGGGATGCCTGAGGAGTAAGGGGCCAGTTCATACAGGCCGAAACAGATCACTGCATGGTTTTCTGTTAAGTAAAAGCCCTGGTCCTCTAGGAACTGATCTGCGCTGAATGTGCTTTCGAAAAACAGGTCGCGCTGTTCCCAGATTTGCTCGGCAATCGCCGCGGCCGCACGCTCGATTTCGGCGTCGGTGTCAAAGATATCTCCAAAGCCAATCGACCGGCCATTGGTCAAGTCGATGTTGATATACTGGTAATAGGTCATGCCGTGGGCTCCGCCTGTGTAGACATAGTTGACCGCAGCTATGCTGAGCAGACCTCCCTGGTTGAGCTTGACCTCAAAGTCGAGGAACCCCACATAGGGCTGGGGACGATACCCGTTATCCTCGATTTCCAAAGCCT
>JAAYSR010000013.1 GCA_012518325.1 Bacillota bacterium | reverse complement strand
TCGCGTCGCAGACCCGGTCATAAGTCTCAATGATGGACAAAATCCTGCTGAAGTAGGGAATCTCATCACCCTTCAGACCCCTGGGATAACCGCTGCCGTCCCAGCATTCATGATGGGCCAGGACAGCCGGGGCCAGATCTGCCGTATCTTCCAGGCAGGTCAAAAGGCGAAAGCCCACCAGGGGATGGCGCTTCATCTCTTGGGCTTCCTCAGGGCTCAAGGGATAGGGTCTGTAAAGCAGCTGCGGTTCCAGGGCTACCTTGCCAATATCGTGCAGCAGGCCGCACAGGCGGAGGTTGCGCAGTTCATCGCAGGGAAGGCCAAGGTGCCTGCCAAACTGTTCAGCCAAGGAACTCACACGTTCGGCATGCTCCTTTTCTGCTTCGCTGCGGCTGTAGAGCTCCTTGGTGATCCGGTCCAACGTAGCCTTCTGGAAGAGCCCCTGCTCAACTGATTTCGCCCAGTACATCTCTTCCTCAGCCCGCTGCCACACCATATGGATATCCTCGCCTGCTTCGCTCTTAGTGGCGCAGCCCAAGGGCATGTTGAGGGCTACAGCCCCCACCGCCTGCTTATCCAAAGCGCGGCGGATACGATCACAAATTTGCTTGGCCTCCTCTGCCCCGGTCTTTGGCAGAAGCACGATGAATTCATCTCCCCCCCAGCGGAAAACCCTGTCGCTGGGCCGGCAAATCGCCAGGAGAGTGTTGGAAACAGCAATCAGCAGCTGATCGCCCATGGAGTGTCCGAAAATGTCATTAGTCAGTTTTAGTCCGTTCAGATCGCCTACGATCATCGAGAGGGGCAAAAAATCAGGGTGATCCAGCCTGGGCAGTTCCTGCTGGAAATATCTGCGGTTGTAAAGACCGGTCAGTGCATCCCTAAAGGAGAGCTGGGCCAGCTGGGACCACTGGTTCTCCCTGGACCCCACCTGTTTAAAGGTGCACAGCACACCCAGAACCTTCCCCTTCTTGCCCCACAGAGGCGTAATGTGATCGCTGACAAGAACTTCTTCACCGGCTTTGGTCCTCAAAGCCACCTGCTTGCGGCTCCTTGGCCTGCCCTGCAGCGCCTCGGCCACAGCATCAACCTCAGCGTCGACGTTGTAAACCGTCTGGTAAAGTCTCCCTTCCGCTTCGTGTATGGGCCAGCCCGCCAGCCTTTCAGCGGCACGGTTCAGCATCTCGACCCGCCGTTGAGAATCGACCACAAGCATGGGATCAGAAACAGCAAGCAGGATCTGTTCCAACTTGCTCCGTTCTTGCTTAGCCTTGTCCTTCTGCTTTGCCAGGACGGCAGCAGAAAAAATAAGTGCCGCCCCAAGGAGGGCGCACACAATAGGCAACACTAAGACCACAACCACACCCCCTGTACCAAACTAGTTATTTCTGCATTTGCTGGAGCGATCCCTTCTCTCCTGCCGAAAAATTCCAAGGTGAAGTTAGTAAAACGCCCCCTGCTGGATACACTATGCTAGATGCAGGAGGTGAAAGGCATGGGAAGGACTGTCCTGATTCTTGGAGGCGGCACCGGCGGGGTGGTGGCCGGTCATGTGCTGGCCAAAGTGCTGCCGAAAACAGACCGGGTGGCCCTGGTGGACCGGAGCGCCGTCCACCTCTTTAGGGCCGGCCTCCCCCTGGTTGTCACAGGCAGACGCCGGCCTGAGGACATTTCCCGCAGCCTGGACAGCCTGGAAAAGCTAGGTGTCCAGTTTATCCAGGCAGAAGTGGAAGAATTCATCCCGGAGAACAAAGCGGTCCGGACGGATCAGGGCTTTTTGAGCTACGACAGCCTGATTATTGCCCTCGGCGCCGAGCAGGAGCTGAGCCCGGGGCCGAGCTCAGTTTACAACCCCTACGATCTGCAGGGAGCGCAACAGCTTGCCCAAGAGCTGGCTAAATTCAGACAAGGTGAGATTGTGCTCTTTATTTCCGGCCTGCCCTTTCCCGGCGCCATCGCTCCTTATGAAATCGCCCTCCTCGTCGACGCCTATTTCCGCAGGCGGGGCCTGCGGCGAAAAATCCGGATCACCTTTGTTACCCCGGAAAGCCGGCTGCTGGAATTCGCCAGCCCCTATTACAGCAAGAAGCTCAGGGGCATTATGGAGAAAAGGGGAATCCGAATTCTCACGGGCAGGCAGGTGCATTCCCTGGCCAAGGGCAGCTCACTGGTGCTCAGTGACGGAGACCTCCCCGGCGATCTCTTCATCGGGATCCCCCGCCACAGGGGGCCGTCCCCCATACGCGGTTCCATTATCGCCGACCCTTCCGGCTGGCTCATCGTTGACCCCACAACCCTGTCCACCAGCCTGCCCGATGTCTATGCCATCGGCGATGCCGCGGGCATCCGCTCTCCGGCAGGAACCTACATCCCCAAGGTAGGGTTCTTCGCCCACTACCAGGCGGAAGTAGTCGCCCGCAACCTGGCGTTGAGCTATGCGAACAAAAAGCCCCGCTTCCGCTTTGTGGGCGGGGCCAAAGGCGCCTCCATGCTTGCCAGCTTCAGGCAGGGCTGCTTTGTTTCGGCAGATGTCTATGCCACGCCGCCTAAAGTCACCCTCTCGTCCCCCAATCCCCTGGCCTATCTGACCAAGATGCTCTTTGAGAGGTACTGGCTGAAGGCATGGTTCTAATGCATAAACTCGGCCTGAATCATCCACGCTAAAGGTGAACATCACTATTACACAGATTGGAGATAGCTATGCCCAGAAAGCTTGATGAACAAGGAAAAAGCGCGAAAAACCTTAAGCAGCAGATTCGCCATACCAAGGATCGGCTGCAGGATGCGGAATTTGCCCTGGAACACGAGCCCATGTCCGAAGGTCGCCGCAAAGAGCTGGAAGTCAAGAACGAACATCGCCGCAAGGATATACATGCCAAAACAAAAGAGCTGCGTGAAGAATGACTGTGGACCCCTCCGGGTCCCCTTTCATTTCTAGGCAGGAGTTGCCCCCCCGCTCTCGAACAGAAACAGGGCAGACAAAGAAGAAAAGGTGAGGATCAGAAGAGTGGAAAAACTGCTGAAACGCATTAATGAACTGGCCAACAAGGCAAAAACCCAAGGACTCTCAGGTGAAGAAAAGGAAGAACAGGCCCGGCTGAGGCAGGAATATCTGGCTGTCTTCAGGCAGAATTTCACAGCTGTCCTGGACAACACTGTGATTATGCAGCCAGACGGCAGCAAAACCCCTGTCAAGCGCCGGGAATCTGCCCAGAAAAAACTAAAGCATTAATCTTTTCCCTTTGAGAATGAGAATCACTTGCATTTGTTTTACTTCTATGCTAGACTGGAATCAAATCAAATCCTAACCAAATTAATTAGGATTTACCAAGGAGATGATTCCATGTTTGAACAAGTAAAACTGACATACGACTTTAACGCACTGGAACCGCATATTGACGAACTGACCATGCAGACCCACTACGGCAAGCACCATGCCGGCTATACCAACAACCTGAACAGCGCCCTGGAAAAACTCCCCGGGCTTCAGGGGAAGAGCATCGAAGAGATCCTCATTAACCTGGGCGAGATTGAAGATGCCGCTCTGCAAAGGACAGTGCGCAACAACGGCGGAGGCTATTACAACCATAACCTCTACTTTGCCACGTTAAGCCCCAACGGTGGCGGCGAGCCCCGGGGCGATCTGGGATCGCAGATCAAAAAAGATTTCGGCAGCTTCGAGGAACTGCAAAAAACTTTAACCGCCCACGCCGCAGGAGTCTTTGGCTCCGGCTGGGCCTGGCTTTCTACTGACAGGGACGGCAAGCTTGTGGTGAGCAGCACCCCCAATCAGGACAATCCCCTGATGGTTGAGGGGGGCAAGCTCATGCCGATCTTCGGTATCGATGTCTGGGAGCATGCCTACTACCTGAAGTACAAAAACGTGCGAATGGACTACATTAACGCCATCTTCAACGTCGTAGACTGGGATAAGGTGGCAGAGTTCTACCAAAAAGCGCTGTAAAGAATACCTCTCCCCCTACACGCAGGTGCCGGGCATAACGCTTCGGCACCTTTTTCATGTCCAAAATAGGAGCAGACACCTAATTCGCTTTACCTGGACCTGAATACCATAAGACAGAAAGGAGGGTGTTTAATGGGGAATGCATTCTTCAGACAAAATGAACCCGATCTCTCCTCGATCCTCGAGGGAAGTGTCCCCATCCTGTCCTCAGTCCTTGGCCTGCTCGGCGAATCCTCTGCAAATGTCTTACCTAGACTGACCAGTCTTATGGAGGAAATGGACCCTGAACTCTTGGAAACGCTGACCAGCCTGATTTCAACGATGATGCCCAGAAAGGAGTGAGTTAAATGGGTAGGCCCGTCTGCTGCGGAATCGATCCCGTCACGGCCATCTTCATTCTGTTCCTGGTTGTGCTTCTGATCATCGGCTTCAACCTATAAAGCATTGGAGGGTGTCAAGTTGAAGGAGAAGAACAAGCAAAAAGGTGACCAGCCGTCTACCCTTGATGCACTGCTCAAGCTGCTTCCCATCCTGGCCGCCAGCTACCCCGGCTTTTCCAATGTACTGGGTCAGCTGGCCGGAGAAAGTTCAGGAAACACAGGCCAAGTCCAGGAGTTACTGCCGAAAATCACCTCACGGTTAGCGGAAATGGACCAAGAGACCAAGGATAAGCTGGCAGCCCAGCTGCTGAGCTTTTTCCCGGAATTAGAAGAGCTGATCAAGCGCCAATAGCCGGCAACAGCATGCTGCCCTAGGAACTGTCTGCATCCTAGGGCACTTCTCTTTACAAGTCGAGGAGATGCTCCTGGTACTCAAGGGGGTTGAGGTAGATCCGCTCCAGCACTTCCCCGTCCCGGAGCCGCCAAAACAGGCCCTTGTCGGGCTTGCCGTTGACTTCGATGATCCAGGGATGGCCGCTTTCATCAATCAGGAAATCTACTCCGAGTTCCCCCAGGGCGGCAAAGGGACCGTCCAGGGCCACTGCCGCAGCTGTGCTGATGGCATGCAGGGAGGAAAGAAGCTCCTGGGGCACCAGCTCGCTTGGGGAAACAATGGCGTGGTAATGGTTGGTCAAAAGATTGGGAGCCCGGCTCACCCTGCTCAGCTCTCCGCCTGCTTCCCACTGGCCGGCACTGTTTTTCTGCATGAGAATGCGGATGTCAAAGGTGCTGCCGCCTTGCCTCATGCCCTCAATAAACTCCTGGGCAATGAACTGCTCCGGCGGCGCCAGGGCCAAGAGCAGCGGAATGAACACATCAGCCCCCAGCAGAGGGACGGGAAATCCCCAGCCCGATCTCAGGATCACCGCATTATCAGAAACCTGCGTCACCTGAATCACCCCCGCCCCGCCGTGGCCCAGGCGGGGCTTGAAGATGACTGAAGGGTGCCTGCGGAGAAGCTCCGGCAGATCATCCCCGGTGTGCCGATAAGTCGCCGGAAGATGGTTCTTCACCGCTTCGCCGGCAGACAGGTGAACGTAGACCTCCCACTTGTCAAAATGGGTGCGTTCGTTGAAAATGCGCTCCTTCCCGATTTTCTCGGCAAGCCCTTGGATTGCTTCCTTCTGTTCTGGAAAAGTGCGGTTGTAGACTGTTTTGGGAAACCCGAAATAACCCTCGAGCCACCGGCCCTTATGGAGCAGCAGACCACGGATCCTTTCCCCTTCCCAATCGATGCCCCTTGGATCAAAAAAGAGCAAATCCGCCTTATACTCCCGCCACAGGTCGCGGTAAGGGTGAACTCTTTGAACTCTGTTCAGCATCAGCCCTCGATCAACTTTACGGCGCATAATCGGCACCCCCGTCAGTCCAAGATGAGAAATCTGCCTTATGGCAGTCTCCCTTGTCGGTCATATTGTAACAGCAAGAAGGGTAGCAACTTCTTAGTTCACAGGCAAGGGGGGTGCACTCCGTGAATAACGAACAAGAAACCTTCATCGTCTTCGTGGCTTTGATCCTGATCGTAGTTTTGGCTGTGATCTTGCTTGCCTAGAGCAGCTGGGGATGGGGGGATGACCTCCATCCCTCCCTCTGCTGTATTAGTATATGAAACTTACGGGAAAGCGGGAATAGGAAGTGGGAATCACCTAGAGGGGGAGGTGTGAGCAGTTGGAGAGCCATGATACGGCACGGGAAAGTTCCAGCCAGATGCTGGACACTGTGCGCCAGGTATTAGCACTGATGATCACAAGTTACCCGGTAGTAGTGCCTCTGTTGGAGGAACTGAAAGAAAGCTTCAGGGACGGACTGGAGAGAATCGGCGAGTCCCTCCCCAGAATACAGCAGATCCTGGCGGAACTCCCGATGGACTATGAAGCCGCTGAAAACTTTACCCAGAAGCTGGTAGATGTGTTGCCTGAACTGGAAACGCTTTTTCGCAAGATGGAGGACTAAACCATAAAAGCTGGAAGATGTCTATTCTGCATCTATCCAGCTTTTTCTGGGCCTGACCGGGCAAGCCCGCGGCAGAGCAGGCCCAGGAGCACTCCCCACAGCAGTGAGCCTAGATAGGAGCTCAGCACTGTCCCGGAGCTGCGTTCTGACAGGTGCGGCACTCTGTACAGTACAGAGACGGCGCCCTCGAAAAAAGAAAAGATCAGGCTGAAGATGACCCCTTGGCCCACATATCCCCTGGATTCTACATCTGTTGCCAGGGAGGCAAAGACGATTCCCCGAAAGCCTGACCAAATCAGCTGCATAACCAGTGACGGAACAACTTCTAAGGGAGTGCCGGGAAGTCTCCCGTAAATCGCCATTCCAGCCCAGTCCAGCATGCGCAGATCTGTGAGCCCCAGGATATGGTAGGAAAACAAGCTCCAGGCGTTGAGGGGAATGCCTGCCAGCACACCTGCGACAAACCCCCGGTAAAATTTGTCCACGTAAATTCCCCCGTCAAAGACCATGCTTGTGCATAGGTTTTCCGAGGGAGGAAAAATCATGCATGCCCTGTGTGATCTAACGCCGCTAAATACGCTTCCACCACCTTTTCCCCCATCTCCTCCAGAGCAAAGTACTTTTCGGCAACAGCCCTGGCCCCTTGGCGCAACTCAGCCAAATCAGGCCGTTGTGCCAGCGTTAAGAGATCTTGCAGGATGACAGCAGGGCGCGGTTTGGCCAGGCGGTATTCAGGAAAGGCGTCTAGAACCAGGTTTTCCTTGATCAGCCGTTCCTCCGTAACCATGCCACCGTAGCCGTGGCCAAGCAAAATGCCTATGCTGCCCGAGGCCATGGCCTCCCGCAGCGAACGGCTGTGGCCGAAGGTGATCTGGCTTTGCTGCAAAAAAGGACGGGGATCGTCAGTCCAGGGCAGCAGGGGAATGTTCTTGGGCTGAGGCCGGGCAGAACCCAGGGCGACAAGCTTGATGTCCTCGGGAAGCAGGGGCGCTATCTGATCCAGGACTCCCAGCCCCCGTGCCAATTTTCCATCTACCCTGCCGTACCACAGCACATTGATCTGCCCACTCCCCGGCTCCCCTCCCTGGCCCGGCACAAAGTACTGCGTATCGATTCCGTTTTGAATCACCTCAGTCTTCCCGAGAAATCCCCTGGCCTCCCGGGCTTGAGCCGGACCCACGGCAATAATCCTGTTAGCAAGAGCCAAAACTGCCCTAAACCGCCTGTGCCAGGGATAGACTGAATGCAGCGTAACCACCAGGGGAATCCCCATCCGGACACTGGCTTCTGCCGCCGACTGAAAAGTCGCGTGGGAATGGGCATGGATCAGCGTGCACTTGATCTCAGCGATGAACCTCTCCAGTTCCTCTGTGCTGTCATAGATCAGCCGGGGGATTTCGCCGAGCCGGGCAAGGATGCTTTGTTTGCCCTCGTCGGAGAGATAATTCACCCGTTTAAAGGCAATAGCTGCAAAAATGCCCCGGCCGGCAAGATAGCGGGCCAGATCATTGACGTGGGTCATCAGGCCCGAACGGCAGAGAATTGACGTCAGCAACACCCGCATGCCGTTCCTCTACGTCCAGATCACGGCCAGAATCACCAATAACAGCATCGCCGCAAGCAGCAGGACCGGCAAGTAGTCGTCAAAGACAGGGTACACCGTAACACGACCTCCTAGGCTTCTCAGCATTTTGCTTTAATCCTATGCAGGGGCGCCCCCTGCTGTATCAGGAACTGTGTACCGACTTCGCAAACAGTACTCAGTGCCTAGTCCGCCCTTGCAGGCTCTTCATAAATTATGATAACCAAAATCTCTCCAGACGGAGGCGTTGAGAAATGGATACAGGCCTAGAACCGTTAAATATTCTCATGATAGTTGATTCGCTGGGCGTCGGCGGAACTGAAACCCACGTGCTCGCCCTGGCCAAATCTCTCCAGACCCGAGGCCACAGAATAATCATCGGCACCAGCGGAGGTCCGTTGATGAATCTTTATGCCGCTGCCGGCCTGGATATCAGGATCATGTCCTTTCAGAGCGATAATCCCCTGCACACCAACTACACTACCCTGCTGGAGCAGACCCGATCCATCATTGCCGAACACAGCATTGACCTGATCCACGCTCACCAAATCGGGGGCTTGAAAATAGCCTCCCAAATCTCCCAGGAGTTCCTAATCCCGCTGGTGTTTACAGCCCACGGCATGTTTTATCCCCGCAGGCAGCTGCAGAGCCTGATTGATGCTGCCCAGCATGTCATTGCGGTGAGCCTGCCTGTAGCAGAGTTCATCAATGCACGGGTCGGCTATGGGAGGCAAAATATCACTGTCATTCCCAACGGCATTGATGTAGACCATTTTTCCCCTGCCGACAGCGACGGGTTCAAAAAAGAGCTTGGCCTTGCCGGCGATGAGTACCTCATCACCCTGGTGAGCCGCATCGCCTGGGGAAAAACCCGCATCATCGAAGATGCCATCGAGGCAGTGGAACTTTTGGCCAAAGAGCGCAGTGTGCGCCTGGCCATTGTGGGCAGCGGACCTGACAGCGGCTTTGTCCATGCCTTGGCCGGCATGGTCAACCGCCGCTATCAGCAGGACCTTATCCTGCCCACAGGTGCGCTTTTGGATCCCGTCGATGCCTACCGCGGCTCGGATCTGATAATTGGCACCGCGCGGGTTGCCCTGGAGGCTATGAGCTGCGGCAAGCCCGTGCTTGCTGCGGGCAATGCGGGCTACGTCGGTCTGATTACCCCTGAGAACTTTGCAGATGCCTGGACCGTCTATTTCGGCGACCATGACTTTTTCACCAACCCAAGCGCAGGCCGGTTCAAGGCAGATCTTGAAAAAGCTATCCAGGGTACAGGACAAGATGCAGCAGCCCTCCGGGAGCTTGTAGTAAAGCACTTTTCCTCCCGGGAGGTTGCCAGACTGACTGAAGGTGTCTACTACGGAGCCCTGGGCCTGGCCCAGGAAAGCCCCGCGGGGATAGAGCTTCCGGAAGCCTCAGCTGCTCCGGTCCGAAGACAGCCTGCGGCAGCGGCACCGGTCGGGAGAGCAGCCGTGAAAACTGAGTCTGCCCAGGGAGAAGCTCCCCTGGTCAGTGTGGTAATTCCCACCCATAATCGCCAACAGTACCTGGCGGAATGCCTGGAGTCTTTGGAAAAACAGACCTACCGGCCCCTGGAGATTGTGATCATCGATGACGATTCCACCGACGGCACCGCGACAATCGCCGAAGCATGGTCGCGGAAGTATGCCGGCCGGGACGATTTCACCGTTGTCTATTACAAACTTCCCAGAAATCTTGGCTTTGCCCGGGCGCAGACCATTGGTTACCTTCTTGCCAGAGGCGACTTTATCGCCAACCATGACTCCGATGACATCAGCCACCCTGACCGGATCAGGCAGCAGGTTCAGTTTCTCCAGCTGGACACTGAATACAGCCTGGTAGGCACGGACTATGAGGTTTTCTCCACAGACTTTTCCCAGCGCAAGAAAGCCCACCTGGTGCGCTACGACAACAATATCGTCAAGTGCTACCGGGAAGGCCAGCATTGCGTCTGTTTCGGATCCCTGCTCTTTCGCAGGCAGGTGGTGGAGAAGATCGGCGGCCTCACGTCCTTTATGGAAGGGGCAGAAGACTATGAGTTTGTTGCCAGGGCTATTGTGCAGGGGTTTAACGTACAGAACCTGCGCAGCGTCCTCTATTATTACCGGGAGCATGAAGGGCAGAGATCACGGGAGTTCTACGGCGTGAGGGCGGCCCTGGGGAACGTTGCGGAGGGGACACAATGACCAAGACTGTTTTGTATATCGGCTGGGTAGGATTTGGCAATCTAGGTGACGACCTGTGTTTTGACATTTTTTCTGAAACCATGTCGGAGCGGGCGGCAGAAAAGGGCTTGAGACTTGAGATCAAGGGCCTTTTTCCCTCCAGCTTCAGCGAGTTTTCCCTGGCCCGCATGGCTCCGGATCTGGTGGTGCTTGGAGCCGGTTCCCTGTTTGAACCGGTCTACCTGAAACCCCTGGCCATGGCGGCGCAGCACTCCATCCCCACTTTGATCTGGGGCTCGGGCTATGACAGCATGCTGCCCGGGCCCCTCAGCCCGAGCCTCATCGATCCCGATTCGGCCTTTATGATTCGCCAGACAGTGCAGAGAGCGGCCTTAATCGGAGTGCGGGGCCCCTACACCCTGGAAATGCTGGAGGCCGTCGGGGCTTTCCACCCGGATCTGAAGATCGCAGGCGATCCCGGCCTGCTTCTGAAACCTCAGCAGGAAGATGCGTCCCTGCCTGAACTGGAGTCGGTGCAGGGACCCGTTATCGCCGTTAACTGGGGAACTGCCGCCAATAAGGTTCTGGGGGGAAGCGAACAAAGCGTCTTTGACGACTTAAGGGAAGTTCTGGCGGCGCTGCCCAAAGAATTCACAGTCCTAATCTATTCTGTCTGGCCCAGGGATCTGGCTCCCTGCAGAAATCTGTACAGGGAGCTGGACAGCACGAACTGCCTGCTTCTTGACAGGGTGCCCTCCAGGGATGAGCTGGCTGCCCTGTACCGGCGAAGCACCCTTTCTGTGAATATGAAGCTGCATGCCAATATCTTTTCCGCTGCCCTGGACTGCCCCTTTGTCCACTTGGCCTACCGCATGAAGGGCTGGGATTTTTCCCGTTCCCTGAACTGGACAGACTTGACAGTCATGTTTTCTGACACAGATCGGCGAGAAAAGATCGCCGGCGCCATCGAGGCAGTGCTGGCAGATGCCGAAGGCTGCAAAGCACGCCTGCATAGCGCCAAGCAGCACTACCTTGCCGAGCACAGGGCCCTGGCTGACGCTGCGGTTTCCCTCTTGGGGGGGATAGGCCCTGCCTACCTCAGCCAAGGCTTGGCCGGCTCTGCTCCCGGCACAAACAGGATGTATTGATAGTAGTCTGCAGTCACTCCCCCAGCCGGCTGCAGTCCGTCCAGTTTCCAGATCAGTTCCTGACGAAAGGGCGAATCTTCGCCGTCAAGCTTAACCAGCAGGGGACTGCCTGCCGCCAGCTCAGCCAGGAAATTAACCGACGGCCGATAATTCGAAAAGGGCAGCACTTCATAGCTGAAATTCTTCATAGCAGCGCTGTCCTGGTAGATCAATACCAGGCTGAAGATGCTGCCCGCAAAGCCCTCCGTCTGATTGAGGAGCGAGGCAAACCATTGAACCCCCGCCTGCTCCCTTTGGAAAACGTGGTTGAGACCCCATTGGCCGAAATACTTCCCGCCGCTGTTTAGGTCAGCCTGCTTGAGAAAGAGCTCGTACATGGCCCGATCCCGGGCGGCATTCCACAAGAGGCTGCCGTTGGGCTCAGGCAGGCTGACCGCTTTCTGGAGAGCAGCAAGCACGAGGTCAAACTCGCCCGTCAAGGTCCCAAGGGATGCCTCCGCCGCCTCACTCTCCAGTTCAGCACGGAGATCCTCAAAAAAGTCCAGGGCTTGGTCTGCATAAATGCTCCGCCTTCCCTCCAGCACTGCAGTGATATCGGCCAGCTTGGTGTTCTTCCAGCCGTCACTTTCCAGCTGCATTAAAAGGCGGTGCAGATACTGCAGCGCGAATACGGGATAATGCTCCACATCGACGCCTAAAAGAGAGAATCTCTCCTCTTCCGGCAGGGACTGGTACAGGGCGTGTACCCGCTTCCAATGCCGCAGACTCTCCTCGGTGGCAAAATAGGTTCCTTCGTGGGCAGAAAAGACAAAATGCAAAAGCTCCTCATCCCCGCTCTCCAGGTACTCCCGCAAACATCCGGCGGCGCTGGGAGGCAGCTCTAAGAGATAGTGCTTTACATCCCCTTCCCTGACAAAGAACTCCAAAAGTGCAGATTCCAGCTCCTGGTTGATGGCCAGACCGTGGGATTCGCCCACTAGGAAGACCCGGCAGCTGCCTGCTTCTGCCCGTATGTACCCAGGCACAGCCGCAAGATCAGGGGCAGGCCGGCTGTACTTCTCCAGATACTCCATCAGGGCTGTCGCATCGACTGCGGCCTCCGCTTCCACCTCGAAACGCAGGTTCGAACGGGCCGTCTCCACCAGCTGCAGATTGTCAGTGATCATCTCCAGCACCCTTCGCCCACGCAGCACAAGTTTCTGGGGAGGGTGCAGCTGCAGAAAGCGGCGATAGAGCCCCTCAGCCTCTTCCTCTGTTTCAGTCAGCACTGCGTTGAGCTGCAAATCCCCCTGGGGCGTCTGAAACAAATAGTTCCGAAGGACCTCCACAGTAACCCCCAGCTGAGCCGAAAAGGACTCTAAGTCATGCTTCTGCGCCGTGTAATACCCTGCGAGGATCCAGTCTTTGGGCAAAGAGTCCAGGTCCAAGACCGTTCCCTCCCCGTCCCAGGCCAGCACCGGGGCCAGCGGCACAAGAAAAGCCAACACTGCAATAAGAACTGCTCTCTTCACTCTCAAAACCTCCTGCTTGACTTTAGGAATATTATAACATTCCAGGCAAGAGTGATTGACACACAAACTGATGTTCGTTTATGATGAAGGAAGAAGGGCAGGCGAAGACTGATGAGTGTCGGTGTAGAAAGTGTTTTACATAAAATTGAGAGCAATCCCCGTTTTATGAGCAATGTGACATTTCGGCACACCATTCCGGCCCAGCCGGGCATTTACGAGCCGGTTCCGGAGTTTGTACCGGATGCCCTCCGGGACCTCTTGCAGCGCAAGGGCATTGAACAGCTCTACAGCCATCAGGCCCAGGCAGTCCGGGCTGTGCAGGAGGGAAAGGACATTGTAGTTGTCACCCCCACCGCTTCAGGCAAAACCCTGTGCTACAACCTGCCGGTGATCAAGACTCTCCTGGAAGATGAAGAAGCCAGGGCCCTCTACCTTTTCCCCACCAAGGCTTTGGCCCAGGATCAGGTGGCGGAACTGATGGCCTGGAGCGATGAGCTGGGAGGAAAGATCAAGACTTACACCTACGACGGTGATACTCCTGGAGACGCCAGAATTGCCATCCGCTCGGCAGGCAGCATTGTGGTTACCAACCCCGATATGCTCCACTCGGGAATTCTGCCGCATCACACCAAGTGGATGCGGCTCTTTGAGAATCTCAAGTATGTCGTCATAGATGAGCTGCACATTTACCGCGGCGTGTTCGGTTCCCATGTAGCCAATGTGCTGCGGCGCCTGGAACGGATCTGCAGATTCTACGGCGCCAAGCCCAGATTTATCTGCACATCCGCGACAATCGCCAACCCCAAGGAACATGGTGAGACTCTGTTAGGGCGCCCCGTGTCTGTGATCGACCAAAACGGCGCCCCCAGGGGACAGAAGGATTTGATCTTTTACAACCCCCCTGTGGTGAACAAGCCCCTGGGCATCAGGCGCAGCGCTCTTTTGGAAGCGGAAGCGGTGGCCCATGAGCTCATTGCCGCGAAAATTCCCACGATCATATTTACCCGGAGCCGCCTCAACACCGAGGTGCTGGTAACCTACCTCCGCAAGTCCTTTCATAAACTGGGACAGCCCCATGAGACGATTCGGGCCTACCGCGGCGGCTATCTGCCCAAGCAGCGCCGGCAAATCGAGAAGGACCTGCGGGAAGGCAAAGTGCTGGGCGTAGTGAGCACCAATGCCCTGGAGCTAGGAATTGATATCGGTTCCCTCCAGGCGGCAGTGTTAACGGGCTACCCGGGAACGATTGCCAGCACCTGGCAGCAGCTGGGGCGGGCGGGCCGGACTGATCAGCCTTCCTTGGCTGTGCTGGTGGCTAACTCCAGCCCCCTCAACCAATTCATTGTGGAAAACCCGGATTATTTCATGGACCGGGGGGCTGAATATGCCCGGATCAATCCCAACAACCTTTACATCCTGGTCTCCCACCTCAAGTGTGCGGCCTTTGAGCTCCCCTTTATGGCGGGGGAAAAGTTCGGGGAGCTGGATCCGGCGGAGATTCTGGACTACCTGGCAGACCAGATGATCCTGCGCAAAGTGGAAAACCGCTGGTACTGGATGAGCGAAAACTATCCGGCGGTGGACATTTCTCTGCGCAGCGCCTCTACTGAAAACTTCGCGATCATTGACACCACCGACGGACAGACCCGCGTCATCGGCGAGGTAGACAGGTTCAGCGCGCCGATGCTGATCCATGAAGGTGCGATTTATATCCACGAAAGCGCCCAGTATCATATAGACAAGCTGGACTGGGAGCGCCAGAAGGCCTATGCCCGGGAAGTGGATGTGGATTACTACACCGACGCCAATTTAGATGTTGAGCTTAAGGTTCTTGATGTGTTTGAACGGGAAGAGCTGCCGCAGGTCAGGCGGAGCTGGGGGGAGGTCATGGTGGTGGCCAAAACCCATATGTACAAGAAGATTAAGTTTTACACCCACGAGAATATCGGCTGGGGACAAATTTCCCTGCCTGAACAGGAGCTGCACACCACCGCCTACTGGTTCAGCATTCCCAAAGAAAACATCGAAAACCTGGATCGGGGCGCCCTGCAAAGCGCCCTGCTGGGCGCAGCCCACCTCCTGGGCAACATTGCCTCCCTGGAGCTGATGTGCGAACCGAGCGACCTGGGCGTGACAGCTCAGATCCGCTCGCCCTTTACCGAGGAGCCCACAGTGTACATATACGAAAAGTACCCTGGCGGTGTCGGTTTCAGCGAACAGCTCTTTAAAGCCCATGGCAGGCTGATTTGGCGCGCCCTGTCGATTATAAAGAAGTGCCCCTGCCCATCAGGCTGCCCCTCCTGCGTCGGACCGGTGGAGGAAGTGGGCGAAGAGGGCAAGAAACATACAGCCTGGTTCCTAAAGGGGGTTTTGGAACATGGATCTGGCCAGCAAGCTGAGGCGGCTCCTTCCCCCGCAGAGTAATCACACGCCAAAGGTTAAGCCAAGGGAATGCAATCTGGATCCCTTCCTCCACGGCCAGGAAGCGGACACGCCCTTCGGCCCCTGCTACCTGATTGAAGAAAAGCGCCCCCTTTCCAGCCGCCATGGCCACTGGACCTTCAAGGAGGCGCTGGAAAGCGATTACGCGGGCCTCAGCCTGTTCGGGCAGCACACTGGCAAGTTCGACCTGCAGCAGGCGCTTTTTCTGGACACCGAAACAACCGGGCTAGCCGGCGGAACCGGCACCTATGCCTTCCTGGTAGGTCTGGGCTTTTTCACGCCGGAGCATTTTGTGGTCAGGCAGCTCTTAATGCGGGACTACAACGAGGAACATGCCCTTTTATACCTCCTGGACCAAACGCTGCAGGAAAAATCCACTGTGATCTCCTTTAACGGCAAGACCTTTGACCTGCCCCTCCTGCAGACCCGCTTTGCCATCTCCCGCCTCGGCCTGGAGGGCGCAAGCGGCAAAAGGCATGTGGATTTGCTGCACATGTCCCGCAGACTTTGGAAGCGCAAGCTGGCCAGCTGCAGCCTGGGGAGCCTGGAGACCCATATCTTGGGCGTGCAGCGCAGCGATGACATCCCAGGGGCCGAAATTCCCGGCCGCTACTTCGAATTCCTGCAAACCGGCGACGGCCTGCTTCTTCAGAACATTGTCGAGCACAATGTGCTCGACATTCTTTCCATGGCCACCCTGCTCTACCGCCTGCAGACTGCAGCGGAACTCAGCCCGGAAGAATGTGACTGTCCCTGCGAAGCGGAGTCCCTGGCCCAGCTCACCCTGGCCGCGCGAAATCCGCGCCTGGCCCTCCGCTATCTGGAGGCAGCGGGGCAGCTGGCCGACGACGATCAGCAGTACCTCAGGGTTTTGAGCCAGGCCGCAGCCGTCCTGAAGCGCCTGGGAGAACATGAAAAAGCAGTGCTGCTATGGCAGAAGATATTAAAATACTCCCCCGAGGATCTGGACGCCTCGGAGGAGCTGGCCAAGTATTATGAACACAGGAAAAAAGATCTGGACTCTGCCCGGCAGATCACCCGCCGGGCGTTAGCTGCGGCCTGGCAGAAAAGGTCGCCGAAGGCGCCGGACTTTGAACATCGCCTGAGGCGCCTGGACCGCAAGGCTGACGCGGCTAGGCATACCAGGCAGGAACCGGATTTGTCATATTAGCAAACCAGCTCAGCACATCCGCGGCCTGTCTGGTCATGTACTCTACCTCCTGTTCGCCGTAGGACACAGCCCAGGGCAGACCGCCCAGAGTATTGGCGGCTATGTAAAAGGCCATGAGCTGAAAGAAAAGGAGGGGCGGCTCGCCGCCGAAGTAACCGTCAATTTGCCCCTTGGCAAATTTTGGGCTCGCGGCCGCGCTGAAGACGATGCGGTTAAACTCCTCCCAAGGGTCGCCAAAGTCAAAGCGGTTAAAGTCAATGACAGACAGCCCTGCCCCGCCAATTACCATATTGCCCACATGATAGTCGCCATGCTGAAAGCAGCGCGGCCTGCCGGCCAAAAGCGGCCTGTTCTCCTCCAGATAGCGCAAAACATGGGTATCCCCTGCAAAGGACAAAGGGCAGTCTGCGTACTGCTTAAGCTTTCTGTCCAGTTTCCTGTTGAAGTGTTCCTCCCAGGACGCCATGCCCTGGGGGACAGGAACTGCATGCAGCAGGCGAAGATATTCCCCCGCCCTCAGCCCCAGCTGGTACTGTTCTGCTTCACTTAAGGAAGGAAGCACTTCTTCCGCGTCCTCACCTTCGCACCAGGTGAAAAGCGAATACACTCTGCGCCCTTCCCGGCAAAGCCCTACATTTAGAGGCTTGGGCATCGGCACGCCTAAAGCATGGGCCTGTTCCAGCAAGGCAAACTCCAGCTGCTTGCGCCCGAGTTCGCCGGCGTCTGCCAGCCTGAGAAAAAGCCTTTCGCCCTCCCTGGTTTCGATATAATACTTTTCTTCCCCGGACCAGCCCTTGCGGATCGGTCTGATTTGCGTGAAAGAATCATAGTTTGGAATATCCTGCAACGCTGCACCGCCTTAAAGGCTCAGCACATACATGCCCAGCCCGATTGCCATCAGTAAATGCAAAAGTATGCCCTTGGTGCTGCCAAGGATGAGCCGCACAGGCAGCAGCAGAAGGCTCGCAAAGAACCAAATCACCGCTCTCACCTCCAGGCAAAAAACTGCTCCTATATCTTTCTTTGTGCCTGGAATAAATCCTGCATTGGCAGGGTTTTTGCCCGTCTGCCACGAAAGTGGCTGAAAAGCATTGTTGGGGGTGAACTGAGATGGCCAACCTCTTTGACTACCTGAAATGGCGGGGCGATCTGTCGTTGCAGCAGGCGGGTCTCAACGAAGTCGACAGTCTGATCCTGTCGCGCCTTTCCTACCTGCCCTTTGACGGCATTGTTCCCCAGGGTTTCACCGGAGAAATCTCAGTTGCAGAAGCCGGGGAGCTGTTTTTTGCCCAGGCTGACCCCGAGGCGAGACTGATTATGAAGGCTGACCTTCCCTTTCTCCAGGCTGTGGCCGCCAGCAGGCGCTTCGCCGGCATGGGACTCTGCGGTTATACCAACCAGGTAGATCCCGAGGCAGAAAAGCAGTTTGCCGCCCTGGTCATCAGAGACTCGCCTGATCTTGCCTATATTTCCTTCCGCGGCACCGATCTCTCCCTGGCAGGCTGGAAAGAAGACTTCAATATGAGCTTTTGCACACCGGTGCCGGCCCAGCTCGATGCAGTGCAGTACCTGAATGACGCCGCCGCAGCCCTATCCGGGCGCTTCTGGGTAGGCGGCCACTCCAAGGGAGGCAACCTTGCAGTTTACGCGGCCTCTTTCTGCCAAACCGAAGTCCAGGATCGGCTGATCTTTGTGCATAACCACGACGGGCCGGGATTTGAAGCCAGCGTGCTGGAATCTGAGGGCTATCGGCGGATCGCAGAGAAGATCAGGACCTACATCCCCCAGTCCTCTGTGGTGGGCATGCTGCTGCAGCACGAAGAGGACTATTATGTAGTGCGCAGCAGCCAAATCGGCCTGATGCAGCACGATCTCTTTTCCTGGGAAGTGGAAAGGGACCAGTTTGTCTACTTGGATGCAGTGACTGACCGAAGCAAGTTTATAGACCTGACACTGAAAACCTGGCTCACCCAGCTCAGCACCGAACAGCGGGAGCAGTTTGTGGACACTCTATTCTCAATTTTAGAAGCAACTAATGCCGGCACCCTCAAAGAGCTTACCCTGAACTGGCACAGAAATGCCCGCATCGTACTTCGTTCGATCCGGGAAATGGACGAGGAGATGCGCCATAACATCTCCCATGCCCTGGGCCTTCTCTTTGAAGCTGCCAAGCAAACGGCACTGCAAAACGTGCAAAGAAGCCTCCCCAAGCCCAGGCTGCTGCAAAACAAAAAACCGTAAAGTCCTAAAGGACATTACGGTTTTTCTAATCAGAATTACTTATTTGCTTTGAGCATCCTTGGCAGCTGCCCAGAGAGCGGTTAAGTAACCATAGGTGTCAACCAAGGTAGCGCCGGATACTGCGTCAACGGCGGTTTCTGCATTGTGGCCGGACAGGAAGGCTTCGAGTTCGGCAACAGTCATGCCAAGTACGAAATCTTCGATGGCTTTGAAGTTGTCAGCAATGGTTACGGTAGAACCGGCATTAGCCATGTTATTGCTGTAAAGATCGTTGTTTACTTTCTTGGAAGCAAGCACCTGCTCAGGGTTGGCAAAAGCTTCGCCGAAGGCTTTGTCGGAGTTGGGAACACCGATAGCGTCTGCTCTGGAGAGCATCTGGTATTCGTCGAGGTAAGCACCGACAATAACGTCACCTTGCAGAGCAACTACGGCAACTGTAAAGCATCTTGTGCCGTGGGCAGCCCAGTCAGCTTTGCCAATTACGATTGGCTCAGCAGCAAATACAGACATGCTAAAAATGGACACTAAAACAAGAACCAGAATGAGAGTTTTCTTCATAGATAGGCCCCTTTCTCACTATTGACTTTTTGTGTACGCGACATGTCACCATACGTGATCATTATAAACAAGGCTTGTCATTTCGTCAATCGAACTTGTGCTCATTTTCGCAACTGCATAATAACATGACCATTCTATTACACTGTATTAATATTAGGTTCGTTTCTTGATCTCTCTCAATCCGCGTAACCTCCTTGTGGCGGGGGTCCCATACTCCCCGACTCTTAGAACGGTCTTGCCCGCTGCAAACAGCCGGCTGTTAAGGAGGAAATACTGAGTTAACAAGGAAGATCTTCTAAGCAGCAGATACAGAATAAAGAAGGGATGAAGCAATCTTGGAAAATCTGCGCCTTGACGATTTCACGAAGTACAAGTTTCTCTCCGGCATTGAACACAGCCCGGCCGGAGACTATGCCTGTTTTGCCGTCCATGAGGCGGATCTGGAGGAAAACGGGTACAAATCTCACCTGTGGCTGTATGACCTGGACAAAGAACGCTGCCTGCAGCTCACTGCCCTGGGCAGGGAACGCTCTTTCACCTGGCTCAATGACGACGAGATCCTCTTTGCCTCCATTCGAGATCCTAAAGACCAGGAAAGGCAAAAGAAGGGCGAAGACTTCACCGTGTTTTACAGGATCAACATTCACGGCGGCGAAGCCCGGGAAGCCTTTAGAATACCGATGCGGGCAGGCGACATTAAGCCCCTGGGAGAAAACCGCTTCCTTCTGACCTGCATTTACAATCCGGACCGTCCGGATCTAAGCTCCCTTTCTGACCGGGAGAAGGAGGCTGAACTGAAAAGGCGGGCTGAAGAAAAGGACTATGAAGTGCTGGAGGAGATCCCCTACTGGAGCAACGGCAAAGGTTTCGTCAGCGGCAACCGCTCCCGCCTCTACCTCTACGATGGGGAAACAGGCTCCCTGGAAGCCCTTACCGGAGAGAAACTCTTCGTGGACAGTGTAGAGCTAAACGCCGACAAGACCAAGGCGGTTCTGATCGGCACCGAGTACACCGGCATGATGCCCCTCACAAACAGCCTTTATGTTGCAGACCTTCAGAGTAAAGAAGTAACCAGGCTCACACCTGGGGAAGATTTCGCCTATGCATCGGCACACTTTATCACTGACCAGGAGCTGATCTGCAGGGGAGGCTCCAGGGAGCGCTACGGGCTCAATGAAAACGCCCGCTTCTACCTGGTGCGGTTCGACGGCAGCAGAGAGCTCTTGACACCCGATTTCGACAGATCTGCCTACAGTTCAGTAGGTTCGGACTGCCGCTACGGCGGAGGCCGGGGAATGTGCCTGGACGGCGGTTTCCTCTATTTCGTCACCACTGAAGGGGAAAGCTCCTATCTAAACCGCATCGACAAGACAGGCCGCATCGAAAAGATCTCCAGGGAGCCAGGCTCAGTCGATTCCTTCAGCGTAAAAGACGGCCGCATCCTGTTAGTCGCCCTGCGGGAACTCAAGCTTCAGGAGCTTTACAGCCTGGAAGACGGCGCAGAAAAGCAGCTCACCAGCTTTAACAGCTGGGTCAATGCAGAGCGCAGGCTGTCCGCGCCTGAACCCCTGAGCTTTGAAATCTCCCCCGGCGTCACCTGCGACGGCTGGGTGCTCAAGCCTGTAGATTATGCAGAGGGCAGAACCTACCCCGCCATTTTAAACATTCACGGGGGGCCCAAGACAGTCTACGGTACAGTGTTTTTCCATGAAATGCAGTACTGGGCCAACCACGGCTACTTTGTATTGTTCTGCAATCCTAGGGGCAGCGACGGCAAGGGCAATGAGTTTGCCGATATCCGGGGTAAGTACGGCACAATTGATTACGAAGATCTGATGCGGTTCACAGATTTGGCCCTGGAAAAATACCCCGCCATTGACCCCGAGAGGGTTGGCGTAACAGGAGGTTCCTACGGCGGGTTTATGACCAACTGGATCATCGGCAAGACTGACCGCTTCAAAGCCGCCGCCTCCCAGCGCAGCATCAGCAACTGGGTCTCCATGGGCTATACTACAGACATCGGCTACTTCTTTGCACCGGATCAGATTGGCGCCACCCCCTGGACAGACCAGGAAAAACTGTGGTACCACTCACCCCTCAAGTATGCGGACCGGGTCAAAACCCCGACGCTGTTCATCCACTCCGACGAAGACTACCGCTGCTGGCTGCCTGAGGCTTTGCAGATGTTTACAGCCCTCAAGTACCATGGCGTGGAATCCCGCCTCTGCATGTTCCGGGGCGAAAACCACGAACTGAGCCGCAGCGGCAGGCCCAAACACCGCCAGCGCCGCCTGGAGGAAATAACAAACTGGTTTGACCGCTTCCTGAAAGAGCAATAAACGTTACGGGATCTGCCTTGGCAGATCCTGCTTTTTTGGCACCAGAATGCCTGTGTTGTCAGAAGGAAATGGCGGCAGTCTGGGTGAATCTGATGTAAAAAAGCCAAGGAAGGGAGAAATCACTTTGCTGAAAAGAACAAGCTTCACCCTGGTGATCATCATCGCACTGGCCTTAGTCCTCAGTCCGGCCGTGTTTGCCTTCGACTATGCCGGTGCGGAAGCGCTGATTGAGAGCGAAGAGGTGCCCAAAATCCAAGATGCTATTAAGCGGCTGGAAACCCAGCTTCAGAAAAACCCCAAAGACGGCGAGGCGCTCTGGCTGATTGCCAAGGCCTACCTGTACCTTGGGGATCGAATTGAAGAGAACAAGCTGGAAACATTTGAAACAGGCAAGGAGTACGCCGATGCCGCAGTGGAGTTTTTGCCGGCCTCGCCCCACCCCCACTTTTGGCAGGCGTCTCTGATGGGCCGCATCGGCCAGACCAGGGGCATCCTCAGCAGCCTGTTTATGGTCAAGCCCATGAAAGAGGCCCTGGACAAGGCGCTGGAACTGGATGCAGCCTACGCCGACGCGCACTGGGTGCTGAGCCAGCTCTACCACCAGGCCCCGGGCTTTCCCTTGAGCATCGGCAATAAAAAGCTCGCCCTGGAGCATGCTGAAAAGTCGATTGAACTGGACCCAGGCAATCTGGAATACCAGCTCCAGCTGGCGGTAGCCCTGGAGTACAACGGACGCAAAAATGAGGCCGTCCAGGTATTGGACGACCTTTTGGCCAACCCTGCCCTCAGGGAACATCCCGAGCTTAAGGCTGAGGCTGAAGGGTACCGGGCTAAGTGGAGCAAGTAGCCGGCCTCAATAGCCGATTACGTTGATATTGCCGTTCGATGTGGAGAGCAGCACTTCAGGATTGTCACTGCGCTGAAGGACAGCCTCTTTGCGGCCGTTAAGCTGAGTTTCCCCCACCTCAAACTTGATATGCCCGTTGGACGTTCTGGCCTGGAATGAGCCTGGGCTGTCCTGGGGGATCCTCAGCTCAATATTGCCGTTGCTGGTCTCAAAGGTGTACCTACCGTCCGGGGCGAATTTGACCTGCCCCGTGATGCGCCCGTTCGAAGTGCGCAGAGAGCTGCGGCCCTCAAGTGCCAGGGAGCCGAACTCAATTCTCCCGTTGGAGGTTCTGGCCTGAACCTCCCCCTGCCCCGAATTGAGCATGATTCGCCCGTTGGAGGTCCTTAAATCCAGCTTGCCGCGGCTGGCCGCCTCCACCGAAATCACGCCGTTGGAAGTTGTGCCTTGGAAGGCACGTATCCTGTCGGGAGAAGCGTAGACGGTAAAGGACACTTGAGCGTTGATGCCGAAGCCCTTAACAGGACTCACCGACCGCAGAGCGATCTTTCCGTCTGAAACATCCCTTTCGATCTTTAAGTCAGCTAAGATTTGCTCTAGTCCGCCTAAACTCAAGCCCCGGACCTCCTTTTCTGCCACAATGCGGGGTTCTCCTCCATCTTCAGGCAGCCAGACAATTCCGCCGTTGAAACCCTGAATTGAGATAGAATCAATCTCCGGCCCCAGGGGAAACTCTTCCCGGGCGCCCACTTTGGAAAATAAAGCCATATGCTTTGCCCCCTTCATCATCCTGCCTCAAGCTTACCACGTACAATCTGCATAAACCAGCGACTCCAAAGGGAGAGATGCTCAGTCTCGAGACTGATTTTTACATCTTTTTCCGGATTGAAAAGGAGAATCAATCCCAAATAACGAAGATAGTATCTAACGGAAAAAGGAGGTATCCCTGGATAATGGAAGAGCGTACCGTATACATGCACGGGCAGCCCTTAACCGCCCGCGGCAGAAAACTGGCAGTTGGCGAACAGGCACCGGACTTTAAACTGTTGGATAACGACCTTAAAGTAAAAACCCTGGCAGATTATAAAGATGCTGTAAAGCTGATCAGCATTGTACCGTCACTGGACACTGGTGTCTGCGACCTGCAGACCAGACAGTTCAATGAAGACATTGCAGAACTTCCCGAAGCTGTGGTGATTACAGTCAGCGTTGATCTGCCCTTTGCCCAGAAGAGATGGTGCGGAAATGCCGATCTCGAAGACGCGGTCACCCTCTCTGACCACAGAGACGTTGCCTTTGGCGAGGCCTACGGCGTCCTCATCGAAGAGCTGCGGCTGCTGGCCAGGGCAGTTCTGGTGCTGGACCGGGACAACAAAATCACCTATGTGGAATACCTTGAAGAAATGACCAGCCACCCTGATTATGAGCAGGCACTGGCGGCTGTGAAAGCGTTGCTCTAACCACCAACACTGGACTGAAAGGAACTGCCCCTGCGGAGGCGCTCCGCAGGGGCAGTTCCTTTTATCCTAAGCTTTTTTGTATCCGTTCCAGCTCACGATCTCGTCGAGCTCCTTCCTCTTCTTGAGGGGTCTGGATTCATCCGCCGGATATCCCAGGGGAATCAGGGCAACGGCCTCAATCTCCTCCGGCAGCTCCAGAACTTTATGGACATGCCCGGCATCAAAGGCGCAAACCCAGCAGGTGCCCAGTCCCAGTTCCACTGCGGCCAGGGTGAGGTGGTCCACTGCAATGGCCACATCGATATCCGCGTGGTCCTTGCCGTCCCGCCGCTTCCAGGAGGTGCTGTGATCGCCGCAGGCGACAATCACGACCGGGGCGCTGGCAAACCAGTCACGGGAGTAGCCTTCGGCAATCTTTGCTTTCAGCTCCTCGTCGGTGACGACAATAAAGTGGCGGGGCTGGTAGTTCACAGCGCTCGGCGCCAGCCTGGCCGCCTCTAATACCTGCAGGATCTTTTCCTTTTCCACAGGCTTATCGCTGAACTTGCGCAGAGAATACCGTTCAGCGGCCAAATCCGAAAACTTCACAGACATCTGCTTGCTTCCCCCTTGTTCTAAGCTTTCTTGTCAACATGCAAACCCATCAGGCGTCGAATGCGGATCCGGTGGTCAACCTGGGTCGCAGACGGCAGATGCTTCACTGTCTCACCGGTCCTGTTGTCCACCAGGTGGGCCACATTCTCCCCCAG
>JAAYSR010000114.1 GCA_012518325.1 Bacillota bacterium | reverse complement strand
TCCAGGAGGGGCGCATTGTCGTTAACGGCGTCGAACTCAAAGGGCAGAAGAGCCTGGTTAACCTCAGGCGGGAGGTGGGCTTTGTCTTCCAGTCCTTTAATCTCTATCCTCATATGACAATTCTGAATAACGTCACATTGGCTCCCAGAAGGGTGCGGGGCCTGAGCAAAGAGGAGGCGGAGGAAATCGCCCTGCATTACCTGGAGCGGGTGGGAATCAAGGACCAGGCACATAAGAAGCCCGGCACTCTGTCGGGGGGACAGCAGCAGCGGGCTGCCATCGCCCGGGCGCTGGCCATGAACCCGAAAATCATGCTCTTCGATGAGCCGACAAGTGCCCTGGATCCGGAGATGATTGGCGAAGTGCTCCATGTCATGGCCGACTTGGCCGCGGAGGGCATGACGATGCTGGTGGTTTCCCATGAAATGGGCTTTACCAGGCAAGTGGCGGACCGGGTCATCTTTATGGACCAGGGTGTGATCGTGGAGGACGGCCCTCCGGAGCAGATCTTTGAAAATCCCAGGGAAGAGCGGACCAGGCAGTTCCTGAGGCAGATTCTGTAGGAAAGGCAAGGGGGCTGGTGAGCGTGCTGAAATGGTGGCAGGAGAGGGTTGTCTATCAGATTTATCCCCGCAGTTTCCAGGATTCGAACGGCGACGGCATCGGCGATCTGCAGGGGATCATTTCGCGGCTGGATCTCCTCCAGGATTTAGGCGTAGGCATCATCTGGCTGAGCCCGGTGTATCCTTCGCCCAATGTGGACTACGGCTATGATATCAGCGATTATAAGGACATTAACCCTGAGTTCGGCACAATGGCGGATATGGAGGAGCTCTTAGCCGAGGCCGAGAAGCGGGATATCAAGATTGTGATGGATCTGGTCATCAATCATACCTCGGACCAGCATCCCTGGTTCCAGCAAAGCCGCGACAAGAACAGCCCCTACCGGGACTACTACATTTGGCGGCCGGGAAAGGGAAAAAAGCCGCCTAACAACTGGAGCGGCTTCTTCGGCGGCGGAACCTGGGAGTATGATGAAAAGAGCGGCGAGTACTACCTGCACCTCTTTGCCAAGCATCAGCCCGACCTCAACTGGCGCAATCCCAGGGTGATGGCGGAAGTGAAAGAGATTATGCGTTTCTGGCTGGATAAGGGGGTCGCAGGCTTCCGCTGCGACGTAATCAACATCCTGTATAAATCCAGCCTGGCAGACGGCAGGCCCAGCCTGATTTTGACCGGCAGCGAGCACTACCTCTCCCAGGAAGGCACCCACGAAATACTGCGGGAGCTGCGCCGGGACGTCTTGGACAACTTCGACTGTTTTACTGTCGGGGAGACCGTCTTTGTGACTCCGAAAACCGCACTGGATCTGGCGGACCCTGAGCGGAAGGAGCTGGATATGCTCTTTTCCTTTGAACATATGGAAACCGACCAGTACATTGTCAAATGGTTTAAGCGACGATTCCACGCCGGTCGTTTTGCCGCGAGCATCAGCAAGTGGCAGACTGCCCTGCCCTGGAATGCCAACTACTTTGAAAACCATGACCAGCCCCGTTCGGTCTCCCGCTTTGGCGATGCGGAGTACTGGGAAAAGTCAGCGAAACTCCTCTGCATCATGCTCCTGACCCTGCGGGGAACGCCCTTTATCTACCAGGGCCAGGAGATTGGCATGACCAACTTTGACTTTACCTCAATGGATCAGCTCCGGGATGTGGAGTCCCGCAATATCTATGCCATCGCCAAGCGCCTAGGGTTTCCCAAGGCGTTAAGATGGCGGATGATCAAGGCCACTTCCAGGGATAACGCCCGCACGCCGATGCAGTGGAATGCAGGACCCTGGGCAGGTTTCAGCACCGTCGAGCCCTGGCTTGGGGTGAACAGCAACTACACCAGGATCAATGTTGAGTCGCAGCTGGATGATCCGAACTCGATCCGCAGCATGTACAAGGCGATGATTGCTTTCAGGGCTGGAAGTGAGACGCTTAAAGCCGGCAGCTTCGAGGCCCTGAAGATCAAGAAGGACCTTTTTGCTTACCGGCGCAGCCATGCCGGAGAAAGTCTGGCCGTGATCCTGAACTTCTCCCCCCGGGAGCGCAGCTTGCCCTGGGCAGGAGCAAGGCTGGCGCTTTCGAACTATGAACGGGAGGATTACGATGGAGTACTGCAGCCCTATGAGGCCGTGATCCTGAAAGAATCCTAGGTTAGCAGGGGAGACAAGGAGGAAATCAAATGAAAACAGGGACGAACCGCAACATTTATGCCTTTGGTCTAGGAACAGTGGGACGGGACATGGTTTACGCCATGGTGACGATGTATCTGATCTTTTTCCTCACAGATATCCTGGGTGTTTCCAGCGCCGTTCTGTGGTGGATCAACGGCATTATTCTGCTGGCCAGGATCTTTGATGCGTTAAATGACCCGGTTATGGGCGTGATTGTCGACAACACCAAGACAAAGTACGGCAAGTTCAAGCCCTGGATCGCCTTCGGCGCCTTTGCTTCCGGCATCATCACCGTTTTGCTCTTCACTGATTTCGGCCTGACCGGCCCTGCTTTCATCGCAGTCTTCGGCATACTGTACGTTCTCTGGGGCGTAACCTATACCATTAATGACATTCCCTATTGGTCCATGC
Organism: Bacillota bacterium; assembly: GCA_012518325.1. Classification (GTDB taxonomy): domain Bacteria; phylum Bacillota; class Limnochordia; order Darwinibacteriales; family Darwinibacteriaceae; genus UBA5420. Next base: position 4,951 of record JAAYSR010000114.1, on the reverse strand, counting down.
TGCCTGCGTTGAGCATGGATCAAAAGGAGCGGGAGAAGATTGGATCCTTTGCCAAAATCTGCGCCAATGTGGGCCTCTTTACAGTGGTGGCAGGCATTGTTCCCTTTACTGCGATGCTCGGCAGCAGGCTGGGGAGCATGGTCAACGCTTACACAGTGTTTACTGTGATTATCGTCGGCATCATGTGGCTCGGCCAGGCAATCACCCTCCTGGGAGTAAGGGAGCAGCGGGAGGCCTTCAAGCAGGAAGAAGTCACAACCCTCCGGGGCATGCTGCGGGCAATTGTAGACAATGACCAGCTCCTTTATACCGCGATTTCCATGTCGCTGTTTATGATCGGCTATGTGACAACCACAAGCTTCGGGCTGTACTTTTTCAAGTACGCCTACGGCGATGAGGGGATGTATTCCATTTTTGCGGTAATCCTCGGCATTTCCCAAATTGGTGCGCTGGCAGTCTTTCCCCTTTTCAGCAAACGATTCAGCCGCCACAGCCTGTACACGGCAGCTACCGCCCTGGTGGTGGCCGGATACCTGATCTTCTTCTTCTCCCCCATGAACATGATCTTTATCGGCGCTGCAGGTATTCTGATGTTCCTTGGGCAGGCCTTTATTCAGATTTTGATGCTGATGTTTCTGGCGGACACAGTGGAATACGGCCAGTGGAAGCTCGGCAAGCGCAATGAGAGCGTTACTTTCAGCCTCCAGCCCTTTATTAACAAGATCGGCGGGGCCATCGCCAGCGGTATTGTAGGGGCAACCGTGATTATCTCAGGCATCAACGATGCAGCCACACCCGCGGATGTTACTGCCCAGGGCCTGTGGATTATGAAGTTTGCCATGATGATTCTGCCCCTGATCTTCATCCTCGCCGGCTACCTTGTTTACCGTTATAAGTACAAAATCGACCATGCCTTCTTTAAGCAGATCCTCAAAGAGTTGCAGGCCCGGGGTGATCTCAAGCTGGATTAGCTGGTGCTGCCGCCCGTTTGGGAAACTTTTTAAGAAAAGTTTGATTTTAGCAGAAGGGACTCACAGCCTGATCACGAAGTGTGCAATCAGAACCGTCGATATATTGCTGTGAAGGGAGATCAGAACGAGTGAGTCAAACGACCGCCATGGAACTAGTGGAGAAACTCTATGGCACAACGCGCAGGGAGGGTTTGGATAAGTTCAGTGTGGAGCATCCCCTGGATGTAGTCAGCTACTGTTTCCTGCATCTGCAGAAGGACAATATCAGGATCATCAGGCTGCTCAACGTAGCGATACTCCATGATGTTGTGGAAGACTATGCCCAGGAAGGCTATACTTTGGAGCGGGTGCAGTCCATGGTGGGGCTGGGACCCAAGGAAACTCAGCTCTTGGATCTGATTACCCGGAAAGAGGGAGAGGAAAACGGCTATCTGAAAAACCTCTTTGCCCTGGAGGACGGGGCCATTATCAAGCTCGCTGATCGGATTGCCAACCTGAAGGACCTGCTGAATTGGGTAGAAAAGGAGCAGGGATTTACGGAGCGGGCGGCCGGCATTTTTGCCAAGTACCGTGCTGAGAATGACGAGATTTTGGAACTGACGGCACGAAACTTTCCAAAGCAGATGGAGGACGAGAACCACCCTATTGCCCGCCAGGTGAAGCTCCTCAGAGAGGTCTTTGCCAAATTGGAAGCAATCTATCTTTCTCAAAGCAGCAGCGCATAAAAAGTTACCCGCACAGATTCTGTGCGGGTATTTGCATACTTACGCTCCAAGGAAGAGCTCGATATCGTTTTCGACTGTGTCGATGGTCGCCAGTCTGAAGTTTTCCACCAGGACCTTGGCCACATTGGGCGACAAAAAAGCCGGAAGGGTAGGCCCGAGGTGAATGTTCTTAACCCCAAGGTACAGCAGGGCCAACAGAACGATGACGGCCTTTTGCTCGTACCAGGCAATGTTGTAGACGATGGGCAGTTCATTGATGTCCTCCAGCCCGAAGATTTCCTTAAGCTTGAGGGCGATCATGGCCAGCGAGTAGGAGTCGTTGCACTGTCCTGCGTCCAGCACTCTGGGAATACCGTTGATATCGCCGAGGTTCAGTTTGTTGTAGCGGTACTTGGCACAGCCCGCAGTCAAAATAACATTGTCTTCAGGCAGCGCCTGGGCAAAGTCAGTGTAGTACTCCCTTGCCTGCATCCTGCCGTCGCAGCCGGCCATCACAAAGAACTTTTTGATGGAGCCGGACTGCACTGCCTCCACAATTTTGTCCGCCAGGGCAAAGACTTGGTGATGCGCGAAGCCGCCTACAATTGTTCCGCTTTCGATTTCGACGGGGGGAGGGCAGGACTTTGCCATTTCGATAATGGCCGAGAAGTCCTTTTTCCCGTCCTCGTCTGCTTCGATGTGGGTGCAGCCTGGATAGCCGGTTGCCCCGGTTGTGAAAATGCGTTGGCGGATTTCTTCTTTTTTGGGAGGTACGATACAGTTCGTTGTGAACAGGATCGGACCGTTAAAGGATTCGAATTCTGTAACCTGCTTCCACCAGGCGTTGCCGTAGTTCCCCACAAAGTGTTCATACTTCTTAAAGGCAGGGTAGTAGTGGGCGGGCAGCATTTCACTGTGGGTGTACACATCTACGCCGGTACCTTCCGTTTGCTCGAGCAGCTGCTCTAGATCCGTCAGGTCATGGCCGGAAATTAAAATAGCGGGATTATTCCTAACGCCAATGTTGACTTCGGTCATGCCTGGATTGCCGAAACGGGAGGTGTGGGCTCCGTCCAGAAGAGCCATGACATCCACGCCGTACTTGCCTGTCTCCAGGGTCAGGCTCACCAGCTCATCGATGCTCAGCCCATCATTGAGGGTAGCGTCCAGCGCCTTATAAATAAAGGCATAGATCTCTGCATCTTCCTGGCCTAGATTCAGGGCATGGTGGGCGTAGGCTGCCATGCCTTTCAGCCCGTAGGTGATCAGTTCCCTTAAGGACCGCACGTCTTCATCGGCTGTGGAAAGAATGCCTACTGCCGCAGCTTTGCCAAGCATGTCCTCCCGGTCTGTCACCTGGAAAGCAGCTGCATCATGCAGGGCCGAAGCGTCCCCTGCAGCTTCCCGGAGTTCATCCCTGATTTTGAGCATTTTCCTAATCTGGCCTTCAATGGAATCTTCATCGAAGTTAGCGTTGGTGATGGTGGCAAAAAGACTGGTTAAGATTTCATGGTTCACATCACCAAGCTCAGCTGCGTTCAGGTTATTCTGCACCACGATGTTGGCAATGCCCTTGGCTGTGTAGATCAAAAGATCCTGCAGGTTGGATGTGACCGCATCCTTTCCGCACACGCCTTTTATGGTGCAGCCAACTCCCTTGGATGCTTCCTGGCACTGGAAACAAAACATATTCAACTCAAATCGACCTCCTGCGTTCTTAGAATAAATATAAGTGAGTCACTTATTAATTCCCTTCAGTATTTTAACGCCACGCAGGGGGTTTTGTCAAGGATCCCATCGATTACGTTATTCGTCAAATTGTGTGAGGGCCTGTCCCTCCAGTTGGAGTTCTACGGGGCAGTGATCGCTGCCGAAGACTTGGTCATGGATCAGGGCGTCTTTCAGGTTTTCTTTGAGTTCTTCAGACACCAGGAAGTAGTCGATTCTCCACCCGATGTTCCGCTCTCTGGCGTTGGAAAAATAGGACCACCAGGTATAGGCATCTGTCTTGTCAGGATAGAAGTGGCGGAAAGTGTCAATAAAGCCCGAGTCCAAAAGCTCTGTGAATTTATGGCGTTCTTCATCGGTGAAACCGGCGTTTTTCCGGTTTGTATCCGGGTTTTTCAGGTCGATTTCCTGATGGGCAACGTTAAGGTCGCCGCAGACGATGACGGGCTTGTGGGCCCGCAGATCGCCTAAGAAGGCGCGGAAGGCATCATCCCAGCCCATTCTGTAGTCGAGCCTGGCCAGTCCCCGCTGGGAGTTGGGAGTGTAACAGGTGGTCAGGTAAAAAGAGTCGTATTCCAGGGTGATGACACGCCCCTCCTGGTCATGCTCTTCTATGCCCAGTCCGTAGATTGCATTCTGCGGCTTATGTTTTGCAAAAACGGCTGTGCCGGAATATCCCTTTTTAACGGCGCTGTTCCAGAACTGCTCATAGCCTGGCAGGTCAAGTTCAAGCTGTCCTTCCTGCATTTTGGTTTCCTGGATGCAGAAAAAGTCGGCATCAATTTCTCGAAAAAAGTCCAGAAAGCCCTTTTTCACAGCAGCCCTCAGACCGTTAACATTCCATGAGATTAACTTCAATGCTTATCTCCTCCTTCAGTTCGGGTTCATCTTTCTCTACTTGCGAAACGCTTTCCTGCCTGAGAACTGGCGCGACTTTTTTGCAGGAAAATGGCAAATTAGGGAGAACAAACAGGTAAATTAGGAGGGAGGCTCGCCATGGAAACTATCGTTTTCGTAATTGTGTTCATCAGTGCGGTGCTCGCCATATTGGTCACGCTCAACCAGTTAAGCCAGCGCATGGACGCAGCCAATCAGCAGCTGAAGCAGATCAGCAAGCACCTTGGCCTTCACGAAGAAGCCCTGGAGCAGATCGAGGAAGAGCTGAAGGACTTGGTCAGGCAGGGGGAGCGGATTGAAGCAATCAAGCTGTATAGGGCCAAGACGGGCTCCGGTCTGAAGGAAGCCCATGAGCATATTGAAGAACTACGTCGGGAGGAAAAGGATGCAGACTTATAAGGTCAGAGTGGAACTTAAAAACTCTGAACCCTTGTTTGCCCGCAGTGCCCAGATCTCTGCCGAGGCAAGCTTTGCGCAGCTCCATGCCGTGATCCGGGATATTTTCGGGTGGCCGGACAGCCATGTATACATCTTTCATCTGCCGGGCCATAAAATGAAAGTGACAAATGATGAAATGGCGATCGGAGTTCACCAGGATTATTTGGAGAATGAGGAGAAGATAACTAACGCCCTGCTGGCCCTGGGCACGCC
>JAAYSR010000113.1 GCA_012518325.1 Bacillota bacterium | reverse complement strand
CCGGAAATAAAGAGCAGATTGCCGGCCCGCACTCCCTGGCTGTAAGGTCCTACTGCTGCCGGAGCCTTTTCAGTGTGAACTATCTTACGCATATTTTGTTCCCTCCGTGTCTATTGGTTGTTATATAGTATTTTCAAGATCCAAGGCTAATTCCCTTGAAAGGTTAGGCAAGTTTTTTGTAGAATAGGACCCTTGGAGGTGTGTCCCTTGAAGAAGGAAGTTATCACCAAAGATGACGGCCGTTACATCATCTTTTATACCTTTCCCAAGCAAGTAAAGAACCAGGAAGAGGAGGAAGAGGATGTCTGAGTTGCGCTGGAATCCGCAGCTGAGGGAGTGGGTGATCGTAGCCGCCCACCGCCAGGACCGCACCTACAAGCCCCCTGCGGAGTACTGTCCCCTCTGTCCCACCCTGCCGGGAGCCTTTCCAACGGAAGTTCCGGCTGAGAACTATGAAATTGCTGTGTTTGAAAACAAGTTCCCGTCGCTGAGCCAGCCGCCCCCGCCCCTGGAGGTTGAAGGCAGCGCCCTTTATCAGACCGCTCCGGCGGAAGGGGTGTGCGAGGTAGTGCTGTACTCTCCCAATCACAAAAGCAGCCTGGCAGAGGAGCCGGTTCAACAAATCAGAAATCTAATTGAAGTATGGACTGACCGCTACCTTGAACTTGGCATGAAGCCAGGGATCCAGTATGTATTTATCTTCGAAAACAAAGGCGATGCCGTGGGGGTTACCCTGAGCCATCCCCATGGGCAGATTTATGCCTTCCCCTTTATTCCGCCTACGGCGGAGCGGGAACTGCAGGCTGCCCTGGAACATCAAACCGCTACAGGGAAGTGCCTCTACTGCGATATTCTGGCGGAAGAAAGGGAAGACAAAGTACGCATTGTTGCAGAAAACGAAGAGTTTACAGCCTTTGTGCCTTTCTTTGCCCGCTATCCCTATGAAGTACACATCTACGCCCGGCGCCACCTGCAAAGCCTGGCAGATCTGACACCTGAGGAAAGAGACGGCCTGGCTGCGGTGCTTAAGGATATTCTGGTCAAGTACGACCTTCTCTTTGGCTTTCCCCTGCCCTATATCATGGCGCTCCATCAGGCGCCCCCAAAGGGAGATTATCCCCATTATCATTTCCACATTGAATTCTATCCGTTAAACCGTACTGCAGAAAAACTCAAGTACCTGGCAGGGGTAGAATCAGGAGCAGGCACCTTTATTACAGATATGAGCCCTGAGGACCAGGCGGCTCGACTAAGGGGTGGACAGAATGAAAAATAAACTGCTTAAAGAGTTTCAGGCTGCCTTTCCCCGGTCAGGGGAGCCCCTTGCAGTCTGGGCCCCGGGGCGGGTAAATCTTTTAGGCGAACATACGGACTACAACGGCGGTTTTGTCTTTCCCATGGCCATTGATGCGGGAATCGGCATGGCAGGAGCTTTGAATGGAAGTACAGCCGTCAACCTTTACTCTTTGAATTATGACGTCGGGGACAGCTTCTCCCTGCAGGAAATCAAGCCTTCCCCCAAAAAGAAGTGGTCCAATTATATCCGCGGCGTGTGCAAAGAGTTTCAGTCGGCAGGCTTTACACCCCAGGGCATGGATATCGTCATCTTCGGGAACGTGCCCCAGGGCGCGGGCCTTTCTTCCTCAGCCGCGCTGGAAGTGGCGTCAGCGGTTTTAGTTGCCTCGCTCCACGGCTTTGCAGCGGATGCAGTGGAGATGGTGAAAATGGCCCAAAGGGCGGAAAACGACTTTGTCGGTGTGGCTTCAGGCATTATGGACCAGTTTGCCTCCATGATGGGCCAAAAGGATCATGCCCTCTTTCTGGACTGCCGCAGCCTGGAATACGAACTGATCCCCACCCCCTTTGAACAGAAGGGCTATGCTGTGGCGGTGATCAACAGCGGAGTGCGCAGGGGTCTGGTGGATTCCGCCTATAACGACCGCCGCAGGGAATGTGAAGAGGCTGCTGCGCTGCTAAAGCGGGAGCTGCCCGAAATTACCGCTTTACGGGACGTGACGGTGGAGCATCTGGACCTGATAGGCGCTCTCCCTGAAGTTTTGGCCGCGCGGGCCAGGCATGTCGTTACAGAAAACAATCGGGTGCTGACAGGCATTGAGGCGTTGAAGGCGGGGGATCTGGCAACGTTCGGAGAGGCCCTCACCGCTTCCCATCGCAGTCTGCAAAAGGACTATGAGGTAAGCTGCCCTGAACTCGACCTTTTAGTTGACCTAAGTCTGAGGCATTCAGGAGTTTTGGGTTCCCGCATGACGGGGGCAGGATTTGGCGGCTGCACCATCTCACTGGTCCCCCGTCAGGAGCTTGCGGAATTTGAGGAAAAAGTGACAGCAGAGTATTTTGCCCAAACGAAACTGCAGCCGGAAGTCTACGTCTTTAGCGCCTCACCAGGTGCCAGGCTGCTTACTTAAGGAGCAGAACCTCGACAATCTTGAAGTAGATAACTAAGGCGCTGGCGTCAACTATCGTAGTAATCAGCGGAGCAGCCATGATGGCCGGGTCCACTTTTACCAGCTTGGCCAGGAGGGGCAGCATGCTTCCGGCAGTCTTGCCAATCATCACAGTGGCGAACAAAGCCAGGGATACCACCAGTGCCAGCATATAATTCCCAGGATAGGTAAGGATCAGCCGCACAAAGTTGGCGGCCCCCAGGGCGAGACCAACCAGTGCGCCCACACCTAACTCTTTGGCAAGCACCCGTCCGAAATCGCTGACTGTAATTTCCTTCAGGGCAATGCCGCGAATCACCAAGGTCGAGCTTTGGGAACCTGAATTGCCGCCGGTGTCGGTGAGCATCGGGATGAAAGTGACCAGGAGAGGCACTGTCAAAAACGCTTCTTCATAGCGTGCCAAAATTGCCCCGACGATCATCCCGGTGAACATCAGAATCAGCAGCCAGCCAATCCTGTGCTTGGCCAGGGTGAAGACATTGGTTTTTAGATAGGGCTTTTCCGACGGGGCCATGGCAGCCATTTTCTGGAAGTCTTCCGTGGCTTCCTGATGGATAACCTGCATGATGTCGTCGAAGGTAACGATGCCCACCAGCCGGTTTTCCTCATCGACAACGGGCAGCGACATAAAGTCATATTTAGAAAAAAGTCCGGCCACATCTTCCTGGTCATCACTGGTGCGGGCGGAAATGACCTTGGTCTCCATAATGTCGCCAATGACGGTCTCTTCATCGGCCAAGAACAGCTCCCGAACAGTGACAACGCCTTCTAAGCGGCGGTTGTCGTCAATCACATAACAGGTATAGACTGTTTCTTTGTCAAGGGCGGTGCGCCGGATGCGCTTAAAGGCATCTGCCACCGTCATCGTTTTTTTCAAGTCGGCGAACTCCGCCGTCATAATGCTCCCTGCCGAGTAGGGGGGGTACTGCAAAAACTGATTAATTAACGACCTGGTTTCGGGGGAAGCGTTTCTCAGCACCCTCTTTACGACACTGGCAGGCATTTCTTCCAAAAAGTCTGCGGCGTCGTCCACAAAGAGCTGGTCAATTATGGAGCCCACTTCTTGATCCGTGATGGCCCCCACAATGTGTTCCTGACGCTCTACCGAAAGATAGGAAAACACCTCCGCCGCCCGGTCTTTGGGCAGCAGGCGGAAGACAATGACCACATGCTCGCGGCTTAGCTCGTCCATAAAGGCCGCAATATCTGCATCCTGAAACTTGGGCAGTTCAGCTTTGATCGTCTTAAAGTCACGTTCTAATACCAGACGCTCCAGATCGCGCCAGTCTTGAATTGCCATGTTTTTATCCTCCTTGCATTAAAGTTTGGAGTATAAAAACGAACAATCCAGATCAAAAGTGGCCGGAAGAGATGAGCAGACGCCCAAACCGAAACGGCCGCCCTTTTGCCTTGTCCGTTTTTATACAACTCGGCCAATCGCTGTCCACTCAGCTCTCCTCCTCCTTTTTTCAGTCTACCCTTAGTCTACCACTTCCCACCCCCTGCCTGCAATTCGCGTCAGCAAAAAAAGCCGGCTGTCCAGGGGCGGACAGTCGGCGTTGCACTTGCAGCTTTGCTAATTGGCGATAGAACAGGCTGCTTCAGCAGGTTCCTGCGGGAAAATAAACTCCAGAAACTCTGAGACATGGTCAATGGGGATTACCTCAACTTCACCGGTAAACTGAGGCAGGTTGTCCATATTCTCTTTAGGGACAAACACCTTTTTTACCCCCGCGTGCTTGGCGCCGTAGATTTTCGCGTGCAAGCCGCCTACCGCTTTTACCTTGCCCCTCAGGGAGATTTCGCCGGTAACAGCGATGTCCTGAGGGATAGGGAGCCCCCGCACTGCACTGATTATGGCAGCCAAGACCGCCACGCCTGCAGAGGGACCGTCGATGTTTCCGCCGCCTACTACATTGACATGCACATCATAATCATCTAAATTCTGGCCTGTTAAGGCACGGAAGACGGACGCAGCGTTAAAAACGCTGTCCTTAGCCATGCTTCCGGCGGTATCGTTAAAGCGAACCCGGCCTTTGCCCGATTCTTTGCTGGGAAAAGCAACTGCTTCAATCTCCAAAACGGAGCCTAAATAGCCGCTCACGCCTAAGCCAAGAATCCTGCCGACTTCACAGGTGCTGGAAGCTTTGGCCCCAGTGTAGGAGCTTAAACGGGCAGACTGGATCACTTCCCGCATATCCGCGGCAGTGACCGTTACCTCATCTGGGCTGCCGTCGCCCCGGTAGAGCGCGGCGCTGTAGGCATCGGCCAAAAGGCGCGTCGCCTTTCTGCCTTCAATGGTATACTCCGCCACCAGCTCCGCTGTGCCTGGCTCAAGCTTCGCATTCAGCCTTCGGCTGGCAGCTTCCACAATCTTTACGATATCTTCCGGCGTGAGAGGATCAAAAAACACTTCAGCACAGCGCGACCTGAAGGCCGGGCTGATCTCGGAAGGATCCCGGGTTGTGGCACCGATCAGCACGAAGTCTGCAGGTGCACCCTTGGTAAACAGCTGATGAATGTATTTCGGAATATTGGTATCATGGGGATCGTAATAGGACGACTCAAACTCAACCCGCTTGTCTTCCAGAACCTTCAGCAGCTTGTTTTGCAGGACGGGGTCCAGCTCCCCTATCTCGTCGATAAAGAGCACCCCGCCGTGGGCTTCTGTGACCAGGCCCAGCTTGGGCTCGGGCACTGCGCCGTCGGCCAAGTCCCGCCTGGCCCCCTGATAAATCGGATCATGGACCGAGCCGATCAAGGGGTTGGTGACCTCACGAGGATCCCAGCGCAGCGTAGTTCCATCCACCTCCACAAAGGGAGCATCCTCAGCAAAGGGAGTATAGGCCTTGGATTTGGCCACCTGCAAAGCCAGGCGCGCCACAGTAGTCTTCCCAACTCCAGGCGGCCCATAAAGCAGAATATGCTGGGGATAAGGCGAACTGAGCTTGGTCAGCAATGATTTGATGGCATCGTCCTGGCCGATGACTTCATCCAGGCTTTGCGGGCGCATTAAATCCACGCTGGACCGGGAAAGGCCCCGCTGTTCCAGGATCTCCAACTCGGCAAACTTCTTGAGGGTCTGAGCATTGTCAGGCCCGCCCTCCTCTTTAAGTACCTGAGCACGAATATCCCGAATATATTCCAGATGGCGTTCCTGCATCTTGGCGCTGACTTTGGCTTCAATTTGGTCTTCCACCGTGCGCCTGGCCAAAAGTTCGGCAAGGTGATCCTCCAGCTCCTGCAGGACTTCATTCACTTCTTCCGGCTGCCTGTGCACCACGATTGTGGGATCTTCATGGACCAGCCGCTCCAGGGCCAATACCTGATCTTCGATCTTATCCGACTGCATAAGCTCCAAGGAGTCAAGTTTGCCGGCCTTCAGCACCAGCTGATCATGGCCGTGCACCTCTGCCAACAGGGACAGAAGTGCAGAGACATGTTTTTCCAATGAAGGTTTGAAATCGGAAGACAATGTTTGGTTTGTTTTTATCTGTTTAGTATCCAATGGAGATTAACCCTCCAAGCAAGTATTTCCCGCCAAGGCTACTGAGGTATTACCTCCACTGTGACATTCACATGGACCTTGGGATGGACTCTCACAGTCACCTGATGTGAACCCAGCGTCTTTATTGGCTCCTTGACGTCTACTTTCCTCTTGTCAATTTCTACCGAGAACTGCTTCCGAAGCTGTTCTGCGATTTCCTGGGCAGTGACAGATCCGAAGAGCCTGCCGCCGTCCCCTACTTTAGCGGGCACCTGCACTGCCTTGTCCCGCAGGGCGCTGCCTATTCTTTCCGCCTCTTTCAGCTCACGGTCTGCCTTGACAGCCTCAGCCTTCTTAACCTCAGCCACGTGGCGCAGATTGCCGGCACTGGCCTCTACAGCCAGTCCCCTAGGTATAAGGTAGTTGCGGCCGTAGCCCTCTGCGACTTCAACCACATCACCTTTCTTGCCAATCTTCTTTACATCTGCCTGAAGAATAACTTTCATCACACACCCGCCCTTCTAGTTTTTGTCCTCCGAGGCATTGAGCTTGCGAAAGTCAAAAACCCCGTCGGCTACTGTCAACACAATCAGAATCATCAAGACAAGCGGCATGGAAAAGAGCATCAAAACGAAGAGTACTCGCAAAAACGTTGGTATATTCTTCTTCTGGAAATAATACCACGCCAGGGAAACTCCGGCAACCAAGTACGAGTAAAAGGAAATGAGAAAGGCATTTAAGCCCAGAAATTCCACCCAGCCAGGCAGTTCAGCCATCTGGGCCATGGTGGTTACTATGAGGCCGAAGGCAAAGATCAAACCGAAGAAGCCTGGGATGCGCCACCGAGAAAAAGGCGTCACTTCAGGCATTGTGCTATCGCCGAGGCGCTTAAGAACAGCCCTGCCGATAACCAGGTTGATATAGCTCATGCTGACGGAATAAACCAAGAGCAAAGAGGGCAGTCCTGTGCGGAGCACAACAGGTAAAAACGCCTGGAGCGCTTCGTACTGCTGCAGCGCGTCGCCGGTGACTCCCAGGCTTTGCGACATATCCGCCGCCTGCTGCAGCGCCTCGTTCATCATTGTCAAAAGGTCAGTCAGCATGTTGCCGCCGATGATTAATGAGTACAAAAGAAAATTAAGGCCGAAGACAACAAGATTGGAAAGTACACCTACCACCATCAGCCTGCCGAAGGAAAACTTTTCCCGCAGGGCCAAGCCCAGGGCGACACCGACAAAGCCCCAGATAATAATGGACAGACCAGAGAACACATGCCCTGCCACAAAGCTGGAGATCAAAGCCGCGGCGATGGCCGCGAGAATGCCGTACTGAAAGCCCTGGCGGTAGACCAACAGCATGAGCGGTATGGGCACTATAATCGACGGAACCCCAATATACTCACCAAGTATCGCCAGCAGCACCGTGATCGCGCCGAGCATGGCTCCTTCAGTTAAGGACCGGGTCTTCATAGATTCACCTCTGATTCCAATTCGAAAAAGGAGCAGCTTGGCTGCTCCTCCGGTTCTTAGTCAACTGTGTAAGGCATCAATGCCATAAAGCGGGCCCGCTTGATCGCGTTGGTAACTTGTCTTTGGTGCTTGGCACAGTTACCGGAGATCCGCCGTGGCAAAATTTTGCCCCGTTCTGTTACATAGCGACGTAGACGGCCTACTTCTTTATAGTCAACTTGCTCGATCTTATCAACGCAGAAAGAGCAGACTTTTCTTCTGCCTCTACGACCTCTGTCTCTCGCCATTATCTCGCCTCCAAACCAATCTGATTAAAACGGGATATCATCAAACTCCGGTTCGGGCGGTCCATCTGCTGATTCATAGGATCCACTGTCCTGAGCACGATCCAAAAAGCGTACATTATCAGCCACTATCTCGGATGCTTTGCGTCTGATACCATTTTGGTCATCGTAGGAGCGGATCTGCAGGCGTCCTTCAACGGCAACGAGGCGCCCCTTGTTTAGGTGGTTGGCACAGACTTCTGCCAGTTTACGCCACGTTACGATGTCAATGAAATCTGCTTCCCTTTGGCCGTCCTGGCTCACAAAGGGGCGATCCACTGCCAATGTAAAGTTGGTTACTGCTATGCCTGATTGAGTATATCGCAATTGTGGATCAGCTACGAGTCGCCCAATAAGAATAACTTTGTTCAACACCCGTCGTCACTCCTTTGCTCATTCTTCATCCGTACGAAGGAGCAGATAACGAATGACTTCATCAGTGATCTTAAGAATACGTTCGACCTCAGAAGTCGCTCCGCTTTCTGCCTTAAAATCGATCACCACATAGAAGCCCTCGGTGTTATCGTTGATCTCGTATGCAAGCCGGCGTTTGCCCCATTTGTCAACTTTCTCGACTTCGCCGCCAATACCCTCAATCAGACCCTTGGTACGCTCGATCTGGGCATCCAAACCTTCTTCGTCAAGACCTGGGACAAAAATTACCATTAGCTCATAACTACGCACCGCAGCTTCACCTCCCCTCTGGACATATGGCCCCAAGACAAGCTTAGGGCAGGGCAACGTTAATTATACCACCCCTCTATTTTGAAGTCAAACATTGAAGCGGAAGAAAATTACATCTCCATCCTGGACAGCATAGTCTTTGCCCTCAATGCGCAACAGCCCTTTGTCTCGGCAGCCTGCCAGCGACCCTTCGTCTACCAGTATTTTCCAGTTTATTACTTCAGCCCTGATAAATCCCCTTTCCATATCAGAGTGGATACAACCTGCCGCTTGTGGTGCTAACATTCCCCGGGAAATAATCCATGATCTGGTTTCATCCCCCTTAATCGTGTAAAAGGTAATCAGATCCAGAAGGCGTACTCCGGCTTCCACCAAACGGTGCAGGGCAGGCTTGTCCATATTGGCTTCAGCTAAAAAGAGTTCGGCATCCTCTTGGTCGAGTCGGCTTAGTTCCATTTCAAAGTCGGCAGCCATTACCACTATTTCTGCACCCTCGGAGGCAGCCCACTCCTTAAAGTCAGGTGCAAGCCCGTAATCCCCTTCATCAGTGTTGGCAACATACATTACCGGCTTTGCAGAAAGCAGCGGCAGATCAGCTAGGGGCGGCAGGTCGGTGCGGCGGAGGGGAACGCCTGTTTCCAGGGCAGCCTGGTACTGATCCAGAAGCTCCAGTTCTTTGCGATACTGGGGCTCGCCGGTTTTCAGCATCCTGGTTGTGCGTTCCCTGCGGCGCTCTAACGTCTGGAGGTCAGCAAGTATGAGTTCTAAGTCAACGATCTCAATATCCCGCAGGGGGTCAATTCCCTGCTCCTGGCTGGCAACATCATCCGCTTGAAAGAGACGCACAACATGGGCCAGTGCATCCATCTCACGGATATGGGCCAAGAACTGATTGCCCAGACCTTCGCCTCGACTGGCCCCCTTGACGAGGCCTGCGATATCTACAAACTCTATTGTAGAACCGGTCAGTGTTTTGGGCTGGCTCACTTCTGCAATTTTTTCCAGGCGCTCATCAGGTATCAGCACCATCCCCTGATTGGGTTCAATGGTACAGAAAGGATAGTTGAGGGCAGGTACATCAAGTTTGGTCAGGGCATTAAAGACGGTTGATTTTCCTACGTTGGGCAGACCGATTATTCCAATACGCAATGCCATTGATTTTGCACCTCCAAAAAGGTAAACTGAGATGGATGAAGGAGGAAGCTTTATGAAACGTTTAGCCAGGGCAGGAATTATTGCTGCACTGTACATAACTCTGGTTTTTGTCTTTCAGGCCATCAGCTTCGGGCCTGTCCAGCTGCGGGTGGCCGAAGCTTTGACTCTATTGCCCATGGTCTATCCCGAAGCAATCGGAGGGCTCTATGTGGGAGCGTTATTAGCCAATATCCTGGGCGGACAGGGCCCTTGGGATATTTTCGGCGGCAGCTTTGTAACCCTGTTAGCCGCCTACCTCACCTATCGCTACCGGGGACAGATCATCGGCTATGCCTCTCCCATAGTGCTGAACGCCTTTTTAGTCAGCCTGTACCTCTGGTATATTCTGGATTTGCCTGCCTACTGGCCCCTGGTGCTCAGCATCGGCGCTGGACAAAGTGCTGTTGTGCTGATCTTGGGCATTCCGCTGCTCCGTTTTGTGCAAAAGTATCAAAGTACCCTGCTATGAGAAGATTTCCGCCAAGATCCCATCGCGATAGACATTCAGCGCTGCAAAGTCCATGGCTGATGCATAGATTTCTTCCACAAAACGGTGGCTGGACTGGGCAGCTGCCAGGGAGTCGAAGCCCCGCTGCAGCAGTTCTTGATAGAGCCTGAAATCTCCTCCGTCCAAGGAAGTTACATCAGGGCCGCAGGCAATCCGCCGGCCCTTTACTTTGCTTAGGTCTTCCAAGGGATGCTCGGTTAAGACCGCAACACCTGCGCCAGGGATAATAAGGTGGAGAAGGCGATCTGGATCTAAGGGATAATGAAAAGCTTCCAGCTGAAAGCCTAGGCTTTCGGCATGGCTGGCGATTTCAGCGAGATGACCGCTTTGGACTTCGCCTAGGCCGCCGCTGAGGACAAAGACATGGCGCATACCTTCTACCAGGGACTCGATATGGCTGACATAGCCCTCCGGGGTCAGGGCTGATGCGAAGAGCCGCCGCATGCTGCCT
>JAAYSR010000112.1 GCA_012518325.1 Bacillota bacterium | reverse complement strand
GGGCTGTTTACCTGCCTGCCCTGGTTCCTCATCTGATTTCCGCAGTCAGCCTAGGCCTGTCCTTTGCCTGGAAATCCACAATTTTTGCTGAGTTCCTTGGCAGTTCCAGCGGCATAGGCTTTGCGCTGAGTATGGCCAACGCCAACCTGGAAACGGAGAAGCTCTTTGCCTGGGCTGTCATACTGATCGCATTCATGTTTGTGGTGGAATACGGGGTTTTGGCTCCCCTGGCAAAAAGAGTGACAAGGTGGAAACAGCATGGAGAGGGGTAACACGATTCTGAAGCTGAGACGGATTCACAAAAGTTTCAGCGGACATAACGGCGAGCTGAAGGTGCTCCAGGACATTTCGTTCCAGGTTTGTGCCGGCGAGATCATAGCCTTAATCGGACCGTCGGGCTGCGGGAAGACAACATTGATGAGCATTATCGCTGGATTGATCGAACCCGATCAGGGCGAAGTAATGCGAGAGGCAGGTCTGCGGCTGGCTTATGTCTTTCAGGAGCCGCGGCTGCTGCCTTGGAAGACGGTTGAGGCTAATGTCAGCTTTGTTCAGAGAAATTTCCTGCAGCAATCAGAAGCTGAAGCAATAAAGTCAGACTTGCTCCGCAGGGCCGGCCTTGCAGAATACCGGGATGCTTATCCAGGCCAGCTGAGCGGAGGAATGAAGCAGAGGCTTGAGCTGGTGAGGGCGCTGTCTGTAAAACCGGAGCTTCTGTTGATGGATGAACCGTTCAAGTCATTGGATCTTGCTTTGCAGCATCAGCTTCGGGAACTTTTACTTACCGAACACGCCAGAGCGGGATTTGCCGTATTGCTTATCACCCATGATCCTGAAGAAGCAGTGATGCTGGCCGACCGTGTCCTCGTCCTGTCCGATAAACCTTCTGCAGTTCACGAAGAAATAGTCATCGATGTGCCGCTCCGTGAAAGAAGCAGGAAAGACGGGGAGATTTTCGCCAAGGCGGAGCAGATTACAGATTACTTGCTGAGCTGAGGACCAGTATACTGCACTACGCTAATACTCAAGGTAATATATAGACGCAATTTGCACTAACATCTGCGCCCCGATCTGTTACAATAGGTACAAGGAGGCGCATGATGATGGTACGGATACTAAGTATTGACTGTGACTACTTCATTGCGGCTTCTGCCCAGGAAAGGGATCTCTATTTTCCCCGTGGCGGTGATGAGATCCCCCACGACACGCTGCGCTCCATATGGAAAGCACGCTATCTCCAATATCCTCAACTTGCGGACATAGACGTGATAGAGCAGTTCCAGGCTGTGAAAAATCATCTGATCCTCGCCAACATCAAAGAAGAGAACTTTTTTAGATCCAGCACCCACAAAAGCATCAAAGACATTATAGATAAACTGCCTGAGCACATGCCGCTGCGCATCGTCAACATCGACTTTCATCATGACTATTACCACTATTACAGCGGCGGCAATTACTGCAACTGCGGAAACTGGCTGCGCAGGGTGATTGAGGAAAGGCCTGAGACAGAAGTAAAGTGGATCCGCCGCGCAGACTCAGAACTCTGCAGCTTGGAAGGGGAGTTCCCCTATGAGCATGATACGGATATAACATCTGTGTTCGACGAGGTGTTCGATCTTGTGTTCATCTGCCAGAGTCCTGAATGGAGTCCGCCTCATTTATACCATCGTTACGAAGAGTTAGTCCGTGCTGCTTTACACAGCGGCAGCGCGTAGAGGATATGCCGGGTGTGAGGCAGAGGGCATCCGGCTCTGTTTGATTTGTACCGTTAAGACAAGAACATCAGTTAAAGGGAGCAAAGAAAGATGGCTGCCGGAAGAAGCAAGAGTGCAGGATGGATTGCGTTTATTATCATTGCAGCACTGGCCATTGGGGGTGCGGGGGCTATGCCTGTCTATGGGCGGGAAAGGCTGCTTTTCGGCCGAAATGGGAATATCGAACTGTTAAATCGGCTGAATGACACTTGGCAGCTGCCTGAGGGTTATACTTTGGAAGTTCGGGAGATCCACGGGCGCACATTGGAATGGGTTCAGGAGAAAGGAGCTGAGCCAAAGAGGGCGATTCTGCAGCTTCACGGCGGGGCATATACTCGCTCCCTGAAAGATAACGGCGTTACCTACCGGCGGGCAGCGGTGCAATATGCCAAACTGAGCGGAGCAGGGGTTCTGACAGTTGATTACCGTGTCGCCCCAGAATACCCCTATCCCGCCGCGCTGGAAGATGCCCTTTTTGCTTACCAGTGGCTCTTAGACCAGGGCATTCCGCCGGAAGGAATAATCATCGCGGGTGATTCAGCAGGGGGAGGACTTACCCTGGCCCTCACCCTTTATCTGAGGGATAACGGCTTTCCCCTTCCGGCAGCCTTGATAACGATGTCTCCCTGGACGAATCTGAATTACAGGGGTTGGAAGCCGCCCTATGTCGGCAGTCACCATGCTGACGATCCCTATATTTCTCCAATGTACGGTGAGTATGACAGCTTTCCCCCCATGCTGATGCAGGTAGGGGGAGATGAAGTTCTCCTTGATGATACACTTCAGGTTGCGCAAAAAGCTGAAGAAGCCGGAGTGGAGGTCATACAGACAACATACCCCGGCATGTTCCATGTGTTTCAAATGCTGTTCCCTGATTTGCCCGAAGCGAACACCGCATGGACCGAGGTTGAGCTGTTCATTGAATCAGTTTTTGCTGAAGAAGTCGAAGGGAAGTAGTTTTTAGGATGCAGATAAGGAAAAAAGCTGGT
>JAAYSR010000012.1 GCA_012518325.1 Bacillota bacterium | reverse complement strand
TTTGCCGCCTTCTTTATTTTTTCCGCCTATCTCAACTCCGGCGCCAAACACATCTTTATGACCGAGCGCCCTCCCCAGGAGCTGCGCCTGGCAGTTCAGGAAGGCTATGCCTTTCCCAGCGGGCATGCCCAGGGCAGCACTGCCTTTTGGGGTTTTCTGGCTCTAAGGGTCAACAAGCCCCTGGCCTGGCTAGGCGCCGCGATTATGGTTCTTTTGATCAGCTTCTCCCGCATCTACCTGGGCGTACATTGGCCGATAGACATTCTGGGGGGACTGGCAATCGGCATTGTCCTGCTGGCAGCCTATTCCCTCATCGCCAAGGCAGATTTGGAGCAAATCCCGTTCAAGACTTGGATCTTAGGTTCAATTGTCGCCGCTTTGCTGCTTTTCCTGGCTCACCGCCAGGGAGACGGACCGATGACGGCGGGCTTTCTTTTGGGCGCGCTCCTTGGCTACCGCCTGGAACTGCGGTATGTGAAGTTCCAGGAAAACGCCTCCCTGTGGCAGAATATAATCAAACTCATCCTTGGCCTGGCGGTCCTTTTCCTCCTGCGCATTGCACTGAAGCCCCTCGTCAGCTGGCTGCCCTGGGGACTGGACTATCTGATTCGCTACGGAGTGTTAGGACTGTGGGCCAGCCTTGGCGCTCCCTTTGCCTTTACCAAACTCGGCCTGTATAAGAAACCGCATGTTGAAGCAACTATCTAGAGAAAGTGAGTGATTCCTATCATACGCCGCTATTACACCGATCCATGGCTGCAGGAGCTGGAAACCAAAGTTGCAGTGACCCGCCAAGAAGGCAAGAAATACTTTGCAGTCTTGGAAGAAACATTATTCTATCCCACAGGCGGAGGCCAGCCCCATGACCTGGGCACCATCAACGGAGTGCCTGTAATCGATGTCTTTGAAGAGGACGGGAAAGTGGTCCACGTACTCCCCCAGCCGCTCCAAGGAGACCGGGCCTTCTGCGTCCTGGACTGGGAGCGCCGCCTGGACCATATGCAGCAGCACAGCGGCCAGCACCTGCTGTCCGCCGTTTTTGAAGATAAGTACGGCTTCCGTACCGAAAGTTTCCATCTGGGGGAAGAATACTGCACTATCGACATTTCCGCCCCGGCTTTGTCCGTCCGGGAACAAAACGCGGTGGAAGAAAGGGCTAACCAGGTGATTTTCGCAAACCTCCCCCTCCTCACCTATACTATAGGGCCCGAGGAGAAAGGTTCCCTTCCCCTCCGCAAAATTCCGGACCTCAAAGGGGATCTCCGCATTGTGGAGATCAAGGGATTCGACTATTCTCCCTGTTCAGGCACGCATGTGAGCAGTACGGGCCAAATCGGCCTATTGAAAGTTATCAAGTGGGAAAAATACAAGGGCATGACCCGCGTGTACTTTCTCTGCGGCAGGCGCGCCCTCCGGGACTACGCACGCAAACATGAAATCTGCACAGGTTTGGTCAGCCTCTTGGCGGTACCTGAAGCAGAACTCCAGGAGCGTACCGCTTTGGAGCTGGAGCGCAAGGCTGAACTGGAAAAACAGGTGGAAACGCTGAAGGCGGAATTGACGGGCTGGAGGGCCCAGGCCATTGTGGACGGCGGTGAAAGCCCCTTTTTCCTGGAGGAGGATGCTGCCTCAGTTGAAGAGGCGCAGCAGCTGGCCCGTGCAATTTTAGAGCAGACGGACGGAGTCGTAGTGATCAAAGCAGGCCAGAGGATTGTGCTGGCCCATAACCAAGGCCAGGAGCCCCACTTAGGGCGGCTGATTAAAGAGCAGGCCCAGCCCCTCGGAGGTCGCGGCGGGGGCAGCCCGACCGGTGCCCAGGTCTATTTCCCAGACGATTCCGGGCTGGCTGAATTTTTGAACTTGCTGAAAACATTGCTTAAAAGCTTCTAATTGACCTCACGAAATTACTTTTTACGTTTTTCGCATCTCCCCCCCTGCTAGGGGGGGATTTAGTGAAATGTTTCGCGAAAAAATTCCGTTTGATTATTTTTTGAGTAGGTAAACAAAACATTACGTCAAATATCCATAATTAACGTTGATATAACCGGGAGGAATCTGGCGTAATGTTACTGTTTGAAGTCCTGTTCTATCTCTGTTTCCGAGGGCTGCAAATAATCGTCAGTCTGCGCATGTTTGGCCATAAGCCGGACGGTTGGAAAGTATTCTCCTTTACTCTCCTTCAGGTATCCTCTATCGTTCTATGTAGCTACCTGCTTCCCAACACAGCCCTGCAGTTTCTTTGCCTTTCAACTACATACCTTCTTTTTTTTGTGTGGATCTTCCAGATAAGCCTTTTCCCAGATGGTCTCGCCTGCTACCTGACAACCCTGGCATTGGCGGCCCTGGGGGAAACCCTCTTCGAACCCTTGCTCAGAATCTATTCCATTCCGAGAGTCATGTCCAAGGAGGCATTCTTAGCGTTGGGCGGCTACGAACACGGAGCCTATGTTCCCATCATCCTTCTCGCCCTCTACTTTGGGTTCAAAGACTTTCGCGATCAGCAAAACGGAAGTCAGCAGCAGAGTACCGGACAAAAAGCAGTTTACTGGCTCTCTGCCTACGGGGTGATAGGCGCTGCCTTTTTCCTTGCCGGTCCGGCACTGAACTGGACTTCCACCTTGTGCTGCAGTCTGTTCCTGGCAGGCTGTCTCTATGCCATGCCCCTCACCTTCTTTATGCTGCATCAGTACATGACTGAGAATGAAAGAGCGGGAAAGTCACTGAAGTACCAGCTTAAACAAAATGCAATCCAAAAGTCAGCCATGAAGACACTGCGGGAAGATCGCCATGAGTTTATCAATGACCTGACGCTGATTTCCACCTACCTGCAAATGGGCAAGATCGACGAGGCAATGACTTGCCTAAACTACACTTCCGCCAAACTGGCCGATCGCAACAACTATGCATCCCTGCCCCACGATGCCTGGCTGACAGTGCTGGAATCAAAGCAAAAGGAAGCCAAGCACCGCAGGATAGAGTTTCAAGTAAACATAGAAGCAGACCCTCCTTCCTGTTTCCAAGAACAGCGTCTGCTCCCGAAGCTGATTATTAACCTGATAGACAACGCTTTTAACGCGGTCTCCAAACAGTCAAAACCCCAAGTAACCTTAACCTGGACTGTCGGTCCAGGGGGAGAAAGGATTCTGGCAGTCAAGAACAATGGTCCCGAGATCCCGCCTTTGGTAGGCAAAAAGATATTTCGCGGGGGAGTGACCACAAAACCGAACTCTGAAGGCAACCACGGCTGGGGGCTGGTGATCTGCAAGAATATAGCCGTTGAACTAAAGGGATCCCTCACCTATAAGAGCTCTCCGGAGGAGACAACCTTTATCCTGACCCTGCCTGCAATGTGTGCCGAACCCTATTCCGAGCTTGTCGCTAATTAGGCTGGCGGGGAATCAGCACTCCCGGCGCTTTGCAGATCGTCTGGGCAGGAACGCTGCCCCGCACCGATGTCAGCGGATAGATGATCGAACCTCGGCCCACAAGGGTGCCGGGGTTTAATACTGCATTGCAGCCTACTTCCGCCCAGTCGCCCAAAATGGCGCCGAACTTGCGCAGTCCAGTCTCAATAACCTCTTCTCCCACCTTGACCTTGACATTGTCCTTCGTTGTTTTGAAGTTCGAGATGATTGCACCCGCGCCTAGATGGGCGCCCCGGCCGAGAATGGAGTCCCCGGCATAGTTGAAATGGGCCAGCTGCACTTCAGAGAATAGGATCACCTGCTTGGCCTCGCTGGCGTTGCCTATGACGATTCCGTCACCGGCCAGCACATTCTCCCGGACAAATGCGTTAGGCCTGATGCGGCAGTTCTCCCCGAACACAGCCGGGCCGTACAAAACCGCGGTGTCAGCTATAGCAGTTCCTTCCCCCACCCAGACCTTGTCCGCGATCTGCCGGTATTTCCCCGGGTTTTTCTCTACCACAGCATAGATCAGCTCTTCAATCCTGGGCAACAGTTCCCAGGGATACTGCACCTCTGCAAAGGCTTCCGGACAGGGACAGCCCTCCAGGCTGAAAAATTCATCTATCTTCCACAAAGCAGCTACCTCCTAGACATCCTGTTTTCTAAGGAATAATGATGCAAGCCCAACCCCGCAGGCAAACAGCACCAGGCAGAGCAGATACTCAGACAAAGTACGGGGCAGGCCCGGAAAGGCGACATAAAGGGAGCCCAGCATCAGGCCGACGATGGCATAGGAAACATAGCCGTATTGCCAGCGGAACAGCCAATGAATCACCTTCGAAGCAAAGAGAACGGTGAGCCCCAGCCCCAGTCCAACGGGAACAAGCACCGCTAAGTCTACGTTCACAAGCGCCTTGAGCAGCTTTTCGTAATAGCCGAAGGCGATCAGCAAAAATGAAGCGCTCAAGCCGGGCACAACCAGTCCGACGCCTAACACGCCTCCCATCAGGGCACGGTAGACGAGACCTGCCTGGGCCGCCCCTCCTTCCCCGAGATGGCGGGGCAGGCTGGTAATCAGCAGCAATGCCGACAGACCCGCCGCCAGGCTGACCAGGTAGGAAAGGCGGAAACCCTTTTCATTGGCCAGCCTGACCATGGAAGGGAGACTGGCGATTACAAGTCCGAAGAACAAGTACAGGGTGGGCAGCGGATGCTGAGCAAATAAATATTCCAGCAGCCTGGCCAGGAAGAGCAGGCAGACAGCTGCCCCTATTCCCAGAGGTGCCAGGAACCTCAGGTTGCGGCGCCAGTCTTGCAGGGGATTGGCAATGGCTGCGATGATGGGTTCGTAAAGTCCCAGGACCATGGCTAAAACGCCTCCGCTTACTCCGGGAATCACCATGCCGAAACCAATCACAAAACCGCTCAGCAGCCGGTACCAGAAGTTTTTCTCCTTAGCCACTTTCCCGAACCCCTTCCAGACCTGCCCGATCCTTAATGATAATCTTCCTCTGACCGACTTGCTCAATCAGGCCCTGCTCCTGAAAGGAGGTAAGTTTACGGCTCAGGGTTTCGCTGGTCATTCCGATCTGGGAAGCCAGATCCTTTTTACTCATTTCCAGCTCCACTTCGCCATCTTCCCCGCTTAAGTCCAAGAGTGCCTGGGCCAGGCGCCTTTCTACAGAATGGAGGCTGATGTCTTCCAGAAGCTGTTCCGTCCTGACCAGCCTCCGGCTCAGTTCCTCCAAGACTTTCAGCGAGATCTCAGGATATTTCACCATTAACTCCCTGACGGCCCGGCCCTCAAACACACACATGGTGCACTCCTCCAACGCCTCAGCAAAATCCGTCATGGGAGAGTTGCTGAACAGGGCCAGCTCTCCGAAGAAGTTTCCCGGCCGCAGCACCCGCAGCACTTGTTCCTTGCCTGTATCACTCAAACGGTAAATTTTGACCAGTCCGGAATGGATGACATAAAGACTGTCCACACTGTCGTCCATAGCGTAGATTTCCTCGCCCTTGGAGACGGTGAGCTCCCTTGTTATCTGGGCAACTTCCCACTTTTCATCTTCAGTCAGGTTATGAAAAATCGGCACTAAGGAGACACAGTTGGAATCGCGATCATGCGCACAGTGACATTGCATGTTTTCACCCCTGTCTGAACAATCCTTCATCTTTTTCACCTCTATTCCTGCAGTAATCTTTGTATTAGATCAAGAAGCCCCACTTTTTGACCAGTGGGGACTTGTTTCTGCCGACTATTCACTCCGGTTGAGAGGATACACTTTGCCAATGGGAACGGAGAACATAAAGCCTACGCTGGGATGGTCCACATCGCCCAGGACATCCTTGACCGCTTCCGCAACCCGTTCCGCTAACTGCTCATTATCCACTACTGTAAAGATGGTCTTGTTGTAAGGCCTTGCCCCCTCCATCAAAGTCTTAAGTGAGCCGAAGAGCGGCAGGTCCCTTCCCCTGTTGCTCACCAGGGCGCTGGCCATGCCTTGGCTGTCCAGGATGGTAGCTCCCTGCACCCCCACATCCACGAAACGGGCCAGTATTTCCTCAAGATAATCCGTTTCATTCAAAACCAGAAACAACGCGTACATATTGTCACTCTCCTCCAAGATCTACCTGATGGCCGCTCCCATCCCCCGGATCTCGCCAGCCCTGGCAATGGCTGCCTTGGCGATCACAGGTCCTGCGATTTCGTAAAGCAGAACGCTGACTGTCATGATGGCAATCACAGATGTGCCGATGTCTGCCAAATGAAGATTTACCAACACCGCCAGGGCAAGGGACAGACCCCCCTGGGGAAGCAATGCCAGTCCTAAATGCTTCTGCACAGCCGGTTCAGCCTTAATCGCCTTGGCGCCGGCCCAGGCCCCGACAATTTTGCCTGCAGCCCTGGACAGGATGTAAGCCGCAATTAAAAGGCTGACGTTTAGCAGCATCGCCAGATTAAGGCTTGCGCCCACTAATGTAAAGAACAGCAGATAGATGGGCGGAGTGAAGTTGTTAAGACTAAAAAAGATCCGGTTGGAATTCTGCGTAAAGTTGACCAGGACAGTGCCCATCATAATATTCGCCAGAAGCGGCGACAGAGACAGTGCCTTGGCAGCCGCGGTCGCAGCCAGGATCATGCCGATGGTAATCACCAGCAGCTCATCGCTGTCGCCAGCTTTCTGCCCGAGAAAGCTCAGGGCCAGTCCCAGCAGTGCGCCGAGCACAAGGCCGCCTAGAATCTGAACCAGAGAAATAGTCACCATCTGCCACATGCCCAGATCTGCCCGCCGCACAAACACACGGGCAATCGAGATAGCTATCCCAAAAAGCACAACCCCCAATACTCCATTGAGGGCGGCAACCGGCAGCAGCATCCTGGTGACTGGGCCGTCTGCGCGATACTGCCTAATCACCATAATCATCGCCGCCGGGGCGGTGACTGCCGCCATGGCAGCCATCACCAGGCTGAAAACCAGCTCCTGTCGGAAGAGAAAATACATGGCTGAAAAGACAAGGAGGACTGCGCAGGCTGTTTCCACAAATGTGATCACCATAAAGGAGGTGCCGAGTTTCTTGATGTCCCGAACCACAAACTCGCTGCCGATTTTAAAAGCCAGGATGGCAACGGCCAGTTCCACGACGAAGTTTAAGGAGGTCAAATCTTGGCTGGACAGGAAGTCAAAACATGAAGGTCCGAGAATGATGCCGGCAATGACAAAGCCGAAGACGTTGGACAGGCCGACGGCTCTGGCCAGTTTGCCTGCCAAGCACCCGGCTAAGACGATAATTGCGAGCTTGAGTAACATATCCATGCGCATGCCCTCCTAGACCCAAATATAGCACATTCACCCTGCACTGTCAAAAAAAGCAGACTAGTGCCAAATGTCCTTAAACGCTCTCTCTGCGCAGTTTGCATCTTCCCCGTCCGCCAGCTCCCCGTAGCGCGCTGCGTTATAAAGGTCGGTTAGGATCTCAACTGCCTCCAGATCCAGATCCAGGCTTTGATCCGCAAGGAACTGTGCGTATTCCCGGGGCGTGCTTCCTTGGGGCTTTGAAGCACGCCTGCCTGCCTTCATAGAGAAGCGGCTGTACAAGCTGCGGATCACAAGCACCGGGTCATTTCCCCTGTACCGTTTGAACTGCCCCAGACGCCTGATGGGGGAAAGCAGACCTGAAAGTACACCCTTTAAATCTCCCAGAACTTCGCTTCCGGAAAAAACGGACTCCCTTGATTCCCTGACCGCAGACCCCTGCTCTGGGGCGGACCTTCTCAAAAGCCTGCGCAGAACCCGCCAGAGAACCAGGAAGAGAACACCCACAAAGACAGCCCAGCCGATCCAGGCCGCCGCCTCCGCTGCACCGGGGCTCAGGGCGATGTCCTCCCTGTACAGCTGTTCTTGGGCAAGAGACTCGTCCCCCGGCAGATCCAGCTGCACTTCCTGCAGCTCCAGATTTTCAACCCAGCGGAAGAGGGGGCTCAAAATCCAGGCCAGAGGACGAACAAAGAGAAGCATAACCAAGTCCGCGAACAGGGAATAAATGTACCTGCACAGAGCCATAAAACCTTGAAAAAAGGCCGGTGAGAGAACCATGCCCAGGGCCAGGGAGATGCCCCCTACGATCAGCACAAACATCGCAATGGAGCGGCCCAGCCCCCGGTAGCTTTCCTCGGCTGCTGCATTCCACAGGATCAAAGAGGCAATCCCGAGGACAAAGTAGAGCAAAACTGATAGGGCAGATACCTCGACGGCCAGATCCTCTGCCAAGCTGGCCGAGATGATCAGAAGCATGCTGCCCAGCGTCCAGTCAAAGGCAAAGCGTGCCCGCTTGGGATAATAGGTAAATCTGATGCCCATCAGGAGCAAAACCAAAGTCAGGGGTATAAAGAAAAGTGGATTAAGGCCAAGAACGAACACCAACACCAGCAGCACGGCAATGCCTAAGCATGCAGCCGGAAGCCCCTCCCTGCCCCGGAAAACAGTTTTCCTGGCTGTAGCAATGCCCATCAATGCAGCGGACACAACCCAGAAAACTCCCAAAGGGAGCCTGTCCCCCGGAAGAGCCAGCTGCAGCCAGGGAAGACACAGGACTGCAGTCATAACCGCCTGGGAAAAGGCCAAGAGACCGGTTCTAAGACAACTCCAATGCAGCAGCTTCATGCCAGGGTTCCCCCCCTTCAATCCGCCATTCCCTCAGCCCTGCCTCCCTAGGCGCATCTGAACTGTCCGGCAGCACACGAATCACTGCCACTTTCCCTTGCAGACCCAGGCGCCGCACCTGCTGCAAAAACGCGGGGGACAGTCGGCCGACGGCCGTTGTGATAATCAAAATTGAGCTGCCGGGCCTGATCTTGTACTGCAGCCGGGCTAACACTTTGGCGGTTGGCTCCATGCTAAATGACTGCAGCAACGCCAAGTTGGTCAGGTGCTGATTGCGCTGGGCCCTGCCTCTGGCGGCACTGCCGGGCAGGCCCCCGGTGCCGTGGGTCTTGGAAACCAGGTTGGTGACAAGCTTTAACTCATAGCCTTGTTCAGCATAGCTGTGGATCAGCGAAGCAGCAGCCATAATCGCTATCTCCAGATTGTTTGCCACACGGGAGGTCCACCAGGGGAGCCCCGGCGGCTGATCCAAGATGAGAATAACCTCCCGGTCAAAGGAAGGCTTCTCCAGATCGACCTGCGCCTGAATGTGGCGGGCAGTGGCTTTCCAGTTGATTTTTCTGGCAGAATCAGTGCTTTGGTAGGGCCTTGTGCCGACACGATTGAGGGGATCCTGGAAGATCCAGCCTTCCTTGGGGCGGGAACCAAAGAGGTAGGTGTGCAAAGGATCAAGCCCTCTGATAGGCACTATCCTGGGGAACACAATCAGCTGGTCCTCGTCAAATACTTCTTCCCTGGCATTGGAAAAAAACCCGAAGGGATCGGTGTAATGCAGAGAACCGGTGCCGAACTGAAAGCGTCCACGGCGGGCAGGACGCAGCTGGTACACCCTGCTTCTTTTTTCGTACCAACTGAGGTGCAAAACCTCCTGGAACATGTCATAGCCCGCATCGTGCACAGCTGCCGCAGCGGCCGGCTCCACCTCGAGCCCGGAGGTAATTGTGAAGTTCACTTTCAGCCCGAAGATGGGCAGCACCTTGCGATTAGCGGCGCTGAGCCGGAGCACAATCGGCGCGTCGAAGTCCGCACAGCGCCTGTTCAGCTTCCTTTCCAGAGTCAGCTTGGCAAAGACAAAGTGATTCCACGCATAGGCCGCCGCCGCTGCGACAAGAACCAAAAGTGCTGCCAGCAACGGAACTGTATCGCCCCGGAGCCCTGTATAAAGGGCGGCTGCGCCAAAGCAGGCTATAAGAAAGATACTTGCGGGTCTGCTAGCCATGGAGGTCATCCTCAGTTGGAACCGGCACTTGGGACAGGATCTCCTGGATCAGCTCCC
The DNA here is from genome assembly GCA_012518325.1 of Bacillota bacterium. GTDB lineage: Bacteria > Bacillota > Limnochordia > Darwinibacteriales > Darwinibacteriaceae > UBA5420. The sequence continues at coordinate 1,951 of JAAYSR010000012.1, read as the reverse complement.
CTTTGCTGCTTTCGGAATGCACGCTGCCGTAGTCCAGGATCAGGCGGTGGCCGGCTACATAGGGAAACAGGTACTTGATGTCATCTGGAAGCACATAGTCCCTGCCCTGGAGATAGGCATAGGCTAAGCTCCCCCGCATCAAAGCTAAAGACCCCCGGGGACTTAAGCCCAGCCTCAGGTGGCGGTTTTCCCGGGTAGCCCGGGCCAGTTCGGCAATATACTTCATAAGATCTTTGTCCATCCTGACCCTAGCAGCCTCTTCCTGCAGGCTGGCAAGGGCGCCGCCGTCCAGGACAGGCTGCAGTTCCTGCATGGGATCACGCTGTTTGAAGCGCTCTAGGATTTCAACTTCCTCGGCCGCTTCAGGATAGCCCATTTCGATCTTCATCAGAAACCGGTCCAGCTGCGCTTCTGGCAAGGGGAAAGTGCCCTCAAGCTCCAGGGGATTCTGGGTGGCGATAACTAAAAAGGGGCTTGCCAGGCGGAAAATTGTCCCTTCGATGCTGACCTGCTGTTCTTCCATGGCTTCCAGAAGGCTGCTTTGGGTCCGGGGGACAGCACGGTTGATTTCGTCTGCCAGGAGAATATTGGTAAAGACCGGTCCTGGGCGAAACTGAAACTCACCCTCTCTTTGATTGTAGAAATAGATGCCGGTAATGTCTGCTGGCTGCAGATCCGGCGTAAACTGGATGCGCTTGAACTCAAGGCCCAGTGAGCGGGCCAAGGAGTTGGCCAGCTTGGTTTTTCCCACCCCGGGCACATCGTCAATCAGGCAGTGGCCCCTGGCCAGCAGCGCCGTCAGGAGCAGTTCGGTTACTTCTTCTTTACCTATAATTACTCGGCTGATGTTCTCAGCCAGGCTCTTCAACTTTCCTCGGCTCATATTTTCCTCCCGGCAGCAGATATTCCCGTTCAAGGCGGTACATTCTGGTTATTCACCCTTCCCCTCCGAATCCCTGCACCTAAGAGGTAAACGCCCCCTCAGTGGCGAACCTTGTTTCTGCACAGAAATTCTGGAGGTAAACCATGGAGAGACTAAAAGACATTACGACCTTTCTCTTAGATCTGGACGGAACCTTTTACCTTGGAGATGAGCTCTTCCCCTGGTCGCTGCCTTTTGTAGAGGCCTGCAAACAATTTGGCAAGCGCTTTATTTTTGTAACCAACAACTCCTCCCAAAACGGGGCCCATTATGTAAGCAAGCTGCGCTCCATGGGAGTGGAGATCACAGCTGACCAGGTCTTTACATCTGGACAGGCAACCATCTTCTATCTCAAAAAGTACAGCTATCCTAAGAAAATCTACCTGCTTGGAACGCCCGCGCTGGAAGAAGAGTTCAGTGCAGAGGGCTTTTGCCTGACAGACAAAGACCCAGAAGCGGTTGTTCTGGGCTTTGACCTGACGCTGACCTATGAAAAACTGGAACGCGCCTGCCATTTCATCCGGAAAGGACTGCCCTTCATTGCCACCCATCCGGACTTCAACTGCCCTACGCCGCAGGGACCGATTCCCGACTGCGGATCCATGATCGCCTTGATTACTGCATCAACGGGAGTCAAACCCAAGGTCATCGGCAAACCAAATGCTGAAATGATCGAGGCCCTCAGGGCCAAGTACGGCCTGGAGGACCCCAAAACAGCAGCCATGGTCGGCGACCGGCTCTACACAGACATAGCCATGGGAAACGCCGCCGGCATCACAAGCATTCTGGTGCTGAGCGGTGAAACCACACGGGATGACCTAGCCGGATCCGACACCCGGCCTGACATTGCAGTGGAGCACCTTGGAGAGCTGATCAAAGGATTTCGATAGTTTCTCCCTGGTACTCCCCTGGATGCATATCCTCATTCTTCAGCTCCGCCAGGTACTGGCGGAGATTCATCAGGCTGGCTTCGGTTCCGAAAAAGGCTTCTTCCAGGCCGGCAAACTCAAGGGAAACCCAGCCGTCATA
>JAAYSR010000111.1 GCA_012518325.1 Bacillota bacterium | reverse complement strand
GCACAAAGCCTGGCTTGCCGCGACAGGTATCAGATTTGTCATAGAGTAGCTAATACGATGGTTAAAATGGGTTTCCAGCACTTGAACCAATGACCCGGCGAACATCTCTTCAGTCAGCACAGTGTAGCCGAAAACCCTGCGGGGTATGTAATCAACAGAGTAACTGACCGGTTCGCCATCAGCGGTTCTGACCCGTTCCAGTCTCACACATGCTTCTTGAGGGCCAATGCCCAGCTGCTCGTGAATTTCCGGTGCGAAGACATCTTCTCTGATCTGAATATCTCTAGTGCCTACATCTCTCCCAGTCCCTCCGATGATATCAGAGATGCTCCGCCAGTATTCCAGACCAGCCTGGAGGTGGTCCCGCCGGCGCACAAAGGTACCTTTCCCGTGTTCACGGGTGATAAATCCTTCCAGTTCCAACATACGCAAAGCCTCCCGCAGTGTAGGCCGACTGACCCTCAATATTTCGGCGAGCTGCTGTTCTGGAGGCAGCTGTTCCCCAGAAACCCACCTGCCTTGCAGAATCATCTCGGCCAGTTCCTCTTTAACTGCTGTACTCAATCTGCCCCGGCGTCTTCTCCTTTTCACATTACTCCCTCCCCTCGACGCCCTGCTTGTGCCATCTGCATCGCCTTCCTATTGGCCAGCATACTGGCTGCACCCAGGACAAACAAAAAGCCCCAAACGAAGACAATTGCTCCCCAGCCCCAAAGGCTCACTACCAAGCCCGTGATCACCGTCATAACGGATGAACCCACATATGATGCGAAATCCAGATATCCGGCCAAGGTGGAGGACTTTCCAGTGGCCACAAAACGCATGGGAATGGAGGAAAGCAGGAGCAGATTGATCCCGTTGACAATCAGCGAGCAGACTCCGATCATCAGACTCAAATACAAAACACTGCCTGTGAAAAAGGTCCGGCTGAGCACAAACGCGATCACTGCCCCCGCGGCAAAAAGCAAACTGACCGACTTACGCTCATCACTTTTGAAGCAGCTGTTTACCCAGCTGGCAGCCAGCACTCCGGCAAATCCCATAACAGGAACAAGCAATGAATATCCCACCGCACTGGTAATGTCCAAACCCCGGGTCTGCATAAGCAGTGCAGGCATCCAGAGATTGATACCGTCTTTGATCATGCCCTGAAACACGGTAGTGACTGCAAGGAGCAGTAAATACGGTTGTTTGAGAAAAACCGCCGTATCTCGAAAATACTCAGGCAGGGTCGGCCTGTGCTCTGTAACAGGAACCTCGCTTGCAATTTCCAGCCCTGCATCTGCCGGCTTGTCACGTACCTGTCTAAGCCAAAAAAGGGCCTGCAGAGCCAATATGGCAGCAGGGAGCCAAAAGACTGCCCGCCAACTGCCGGAGACGGCCAAAATCTGCCCGGACAGCCACCAAGAAAACAAGGAACCTAGCACAAAGGATGTTCCCAAAATAGTTGAAACAGTGTTCCTTTGCTGCGGCAGAACCCAATGGGAGGATACCTTGACAATAGGTCCCCAGCCAGTGGACTGAAAGATGCCGTTGACGCCCCAGATTGCGGCCATGGCCAAGAGGGTGCTGCTAAAGCCAAAAAACAGGTTGCAGACGGCTGAGCCCAAGAGACCGCCGAACACATACCAGCGCGCGGAAAAACGATCGCCCAGCGAGCCGTTTATGAGCTG
>JAAYSR010000110.1 GCA_012518325.1 Bacillota bacterium | reverse complement strand
TCACTCAAACCCTCACCCCGAGCCTGAACAGCTTCCATTGTCCCCTTGGTCTGAACATGAAAACCGTCCTCGTCCGCCAGATTGAGGGTAAGTGCCCCTCCAAGCCTGAGACTCGCCCAGAGGTGGGCCTTTACTCTGCGAAAAGCCTGGGGAGAGCGATAAGTCTCTGCTGCACTGCCGCTTCTATCCTCCTTGACAGGAGGCTTGTAAGTAATCAGATCGCGAATGGAGTCACTGTACAGATAGGCCTTGGTAAAGCCGCGATTGAACACTTTGTGCAGGTCGGAAGGATCGTAAGGCCGGCCGTCAAGGGCTGCACGGTAAGTACGGACGACAACCCCGACATAATCCGGGCTTTTCAGCCTGCCTTCAATCTTCAGCGATGCAACTCCCGCATCCCGCAGCGTATCCAGATCCGATACTAACGACAGATCCTTTGGCGAGAGCACGTATTCGCCTGGCACAGTCAAACCCTCGACAGCATAAGGCTGCCTGCAAGGCTGAGCGCATTGACCCCGGTTACCGCTGCGGCCGCCGATCAAGCTGCTCATCAGGCACTGGCCGGAGTAACAAATGCACAGGGCGCCATGGACAAAAACTTCCAGCTCTATGTCTGTCTGTTTCCCAATTTCCTGGATCGCTGCCGCACCGAGCTCCCGGGCCAGAACCACCCTGGAGAGTCCCAAGCGCTCAAGGGCACGGAAGTCCTGGGAATTGTGGATCGTCATCTGGGTACTGCCGTGCAGCTCCAAGTTCGGCAGCTGCTGCCGGGCCTGGGCAATCAGCCCTAGATCCTGCACAATAACAGCATCCGCTCCCCAGCGGTACAGGTCAGCTAGATAGGAAACAGCACCCGGGAGCTCTTCCTCCCGCAGCAGGGTGTTGACAGTAATGTAAACCTTCACCCCGCGTATATGACAATAATCCAGAGCGCTCTGCAGCTCTTCAGAGGAGAAGTTTGCCGCCGAGGCTCTGGCACTGTATGATTTTCCGCCTAGATAAACTGCGTCCGCTCCGTTTTCTACCGCCGCCTTCAGGGCGTCAAACGAACCGGCAGGCGCTAACAATTCCACAAGCTTTCCTCCCTGTCAATTACCTGCGAAATAAGCGTTGATTCCGGCCAGAAGACCAAGTGCCGCCTCCCGTCTGTAGCTTGGTCTGGCCAAGAGACGTGCTTCCTCAGGATTGCTGAGAAACCCGATTTCCACAAGGGCAGCAGGCATATTCGTGTTGCGAAGCACATAAAAGTTGCTGCGCTTTATGCCGAGATCCCTAGCTTTGGTGTGGGCGACAAGGGCGCCCTGCAAAGCTTCAGCCAAAGCCAAATCCTGCGCTTTGTAATAGTGGACTGAAGTGCCGCGGACGCTGCTGTCATCATGCCAATCATTGTGCAATGAAATGAAGATTTCTCCGCGGCTCCGGTTGGCTGCCGCTGTCCTGGCAGCCAGCTGCCCATTCTTCTGTCCGTAGAACTGCGTTCCGGCAGAGGGACTTGTATCGGTCTGCCGCGTCATGATCACCTCTGCACCGTACTTTTCCAGAAGAGCCTTCAGTTCCCAGGCAATCGCCAGCACATTCTCTGCTTCTGTAGTTGATCCCACTCCCACAGTGCCCGGATCCTGTCCTCCATGGCCCGGATCGAGGACAACTATCCTACCCTCCAGGTTTTCTGTCCCCAGGTAGCGGCCGGAACCAGCCAGGAAGGGCGCTTCAGCCCCCATCATACCGGACAAAAGGAAAAAGCCAAGCATGGCTAAGGTAGCTGCCAGATTAGAATAAAGAACGATAGGTTTTCTCACCTGCTTACCCCCTTGCTAGATTCTACACTTCTAGCAAGCACAGGCGTTCCCTTTAGGCAAGTCTAGGTGAGGTTTCCATGGAAAGTCAAAAGGCCCAAGAAAACCCCGCCACAGCACCGGGGTCTTGGGGTGGATAGAGCCAGAGAGGCCTTGGCAGCTGCTCCGGCCAATACTGATCAAGATAATCATAGACAAAGGGCAATAGCACGCCGATTTGCTCCACAACGACTGACTCATCCAGCAAAGTGTCTATAAAGCTGATGTTGGCCGCCCCCAGGAAAAGGAGGAGTATCAGGACTACCGCCCCCACCTTGGCTGCGCCGAAAGCTGCGCCGCCAATGTGATCCAGCACTGAAAAAGGCGTATAACTCAACGCCTTGGACCACACGTAGCCAAAGAACACTCCAAGCAGGCTGATTCCCACCAGCAGAACTACAAACGACAGGGCCTGCGCCTGCCAGGTGGACAGAGCGTAATGTTCCAAAAGTCTCAGCGCTACCGTTTGATAGCTGTGGTAGGCAATGATGATCGCTAAAATGGCCCCCAGCAGGCTAAAGAGCTCACGGACAAGGCCACGCTTGAAACCTTTCAGCAAACCGAGGGCCAAGAACACCAGAATAACAAGGTCGATCCATTTACCAATCATGTCAAACCCCCACCTAATTTGCTTCCTCCAGTAGGGCCAACAACTCTTTATGCTCCGCCGAAAGCTTTTCCAGCTCATTTGCCAGGTTGATGGCAACTAAAATAGCGACGCGATGGCGGGGAAGCCGAGGGTTGAGCTTTTGCACCTCCTGCAGACGACTGTCCACCAAGGAGGCGAGATCCCTGATGTACTCTTCTGAGGCCTGGCCTTTAATAATGTGATCTTCGCCGAAAATTTGAACCCTTACCGAACGCACTTCTTGATCTCCACTCATACTCGTCCCTCCCTCGCCTTTTCAATTCTACTTCGCCGATGCATTTCCTCCTAGCGGATTTCTGCGCCGAATTTTGCACCCAGTCCGCTGACGCAGCGCTCCAACACTGGAGTGATTTCCTCGTCCGTCAAAGTGCGGTCCGCCTGGAACCGCAAGGAGAATGCTACACTCTTCTTGTCGGCGGGAATAGGCTTACCCTCATAGACGTCAAAGAGGGTGACTTCCTGCAGGAGTTCTCCGCCAAGCTCCTTGAGATGTTCGATTAGCGCCCCTGCCTCTTGGTCCCTGTCCACTACAAAGGCTAGATCTCGATCTACCGCGGGGAATTTGGGCAGACTCCGGAACATCGGTGTGACGGTAAAAAGATCGAGGATCTTTTCCAGCTGGACCTCCGCGGCATAGACCCTGCCCGGAACTTTAAAGTTCCGTAAAACCGCCGGGTGTACTTCACCGAAGACCACCGCCTCGCTGCCCTGATACATAATGCTCCCCTGACGTCCAGGATGATAGGTTGCGTTGCTGCCTTTAGCCCACACCAGCTGTTCGCCTGGAAGCAGCAGCTCCAAGATGCCCTTCAGGTCATAGAAATCATAGGCTTCCTCTGGCAGGCCCCAGTTCATAGGATTGCGCTGACCCCAAAGCACCAGGCAAAGCTGCATTTCCTCACGGGGCTGCGTTTCCAAGGGCAGATCCCCCAGATAATTTGCCCCTATTTCAAAGAGGGCAACCCTGTTCTGCTGGCGACTGGCGTTAAGGCCCACAGCAGTCAGCAACCCTGGCAGCAGGCTGTGGCGCAAAGCTGCCAAGTCCTCGGAGATCGGGTTCTGCAGCTTGATCATGGGCTGATCGAAACGCAGCAGCCTGTCATTGTTGTCTTCCCGCCCGAAGGAATAACTGAGAGCTTCCTGCAAGCCTGCCCCAACCAGGACTTCCCGGACATAGTCGGCAACGTCCAGGCGCCTGCTTTGGCCGCCTGAGGACGAAGTGTCAGCCGGAAGGGTGCTGGGCACATTCTCCAAGCCCCAAATGCGCACAACTTCCTCTACCAGGTCGGCCGCGAGCTTGACATCGGTGCGATGGGACGGCACTGTAACTTTCAGCAGTCCAGGCTCCTTCTCTTCCACTTTGAACTCCAAGGACTCCAGGATCTTGATGCAGGTTTGCTCAGGGACAGCTGCGCCAAGTAAGCGCTCAATCTCAGCCAAAGGAAGATCGATTACTGCCGGCTTACGTTCGCTGGCATCGATATCGAGATGCCCCGCGTAAATTTTGGCCTGAGCCAGCTGCTGCAGAAGATGAAGCGCCCTTTTGCTGGCAAACATGGTGCCGCTCGGGTCGATGCCCTTTTCAAAGCGTGCAGAAGATTCCGAACTCAAGCCCAGGGCCCGGCTGGTCCTGCGGACACTCAGGGGTGAGAAGTTGGCTGTTTCCAGCAGAATTGCCTTGGTCTCTTCTGTGACTTCACTCTCTCTCCCGCCCATGACGCCGGCAATGCACTGGGGCTTATCCCCGTCAGCAATCACTAGCATATCTGGGGAAAGTTTCCGCCTCACATCGTCCAGCGTCTCCATTTCCTCCCCCGACCTTGCAGTTCGGATCACCAAACGGCCCCCAGCCAGGCGTTCATAGTCAAAGGCATGGAGGGGCTGGCCTGTCTCCAGCATGACGTAGTTCGTAATATCAACTACATTGTTAATCGGGCGCATTCCGGCAGCCTTCAGTCGCAGCTGCATCCACAGGGGCGACTCGCCTAACTGAACCCCCTCCAGCAATGCAGCAGTGTAACGGGGGCATAAATCGCTGTTTTCCACATTAACAGCTGTTTTCTCTGCGATAGGCGTCTCCAGTTCGGAATAGTCAATCGGGGGCATCTTCAGCTCTCCCCCTGTCAGGGCGGCCACTTCCCGGGCGATCCCGATCATGCTCATACAATCGGGACGATTGGCGTAAATGGATACGTCCAAAATCACATCATCCAAGTCCAGGGCCTCTGCCAATGGTGCGCCTGGCCGCAAACTCTCAGGCAGTACCCAGATTCCCTGATGATCATCGCCGAGTCCCAGTTCCGCCTGGGAACAGATCATTCCCTGGGAGACTTCGCCTCGAATCTCGGTTGGCTGAATTTCCAGCCCTCCAGGCAGTTTGGCTCCCTGCAGGGCAACGGCCACTGTTTGGCCTGCCGCCACATTAGGCGCACCGCAGACTATGCTGAACGTTCCGTGTTCCCCCACATCAACGGAGCACACCTTTAGAGTGTCTGCCGCCGGGTGTTTGTGGCAGGCTTTCACCACGCCGACGTAAACATGGGATAAATCCTGGGCAAAGGGTGTGATCCCCTCCACTTCCAGCCCCGCCATGGTGAGGCGATGGGCCAGCTCCTCAGGTTCCCAGGGAACATGCACATAATCCTGCAACCATTTATAACTGACTAACATGATAGGACCCCCTAGCTGGTAAATTGCTCTAAAAAGCGCACATCATTCTCGAACAAAAGGCGAATGTCGTTGATGCCGTACTTGAGCATCGCGATCCTTTCGATCCCCATGCCAAAGGCAAAGCCGCTCACTTTCCCGGGATCGTAGCCCACCTGTTTGAGGACCTGGGGATGGACCATGCCTGACCCTAGAATTTCCAGCCAGCCGGTGTCTTTGCACACCCTGCAGCCTGTGCCGGAGCAGATAATGCAGGAGACATCCACCTCAGCGCTTGGTTCAGTAAAGGGGAAATAACTGGGCCGCAACCGGATCTTGACGTCCGGGCCAAACATGCGCTGAACGAAGAGCTGCAGCGTTCCCTTTAAGTCGGCAAGGGTAATCCCCTCATCCACTACCAGTCCCTCGATTTGGTGAAACATAGGGGAATGGGTAACGTCTGAGTCGGCTCGATAGACCTTGCCTGGCGCTACTATGCGGATCGGGGGCTGCTGCCTTTCCATGGTATGAATCTGTACCGGTGATGTTTGGCTTCTCAGCAGGAGTTTTTCAGTGATAAAGAAAGTGTCCTGCATGTCCCTGGCCGGGTGGTCCGGCGGAATGTTCAAAGCCTCAAAGTTGTAATAGTCCCATTCCACTTCCGGTCCTTCCACCACTTGATAGCCCATCTGCATGAAAATCCGCTTAGTTTCAGCAATAATTCGGCTGACAGGATGAACCGTCCCCCGGGCCACAGTGCGTCCGGGCAGAGTAGTGTCCAGGCTTTCCGCCAGCAGGCGGCGTTCCTCCTCTGCCCTGGACAGCTCCTCTTCCCGCTGATCCCAGACCAGTTCCAGCTCATCGCGGACTTCATTGACCAATTTGCCGAACTGGGGGCGCTCCTCCTTGGGCAGCTGTCCTGTTTTCCGCAAAATGAGGGTCAGTTCACCCTTCTTTCCCAAAAACTTCACTCGTGCCTCATTCAGTTCCTGAACGGTTTCTGCTTGCCGGCAGGCCGCTAGAGCCTGCTCTCTGATGGTCTTAACTTGGTCCTGCACATCAAAACCTCCCTGCATATCTCTTGGCAATATAAAAAAAGACTTCTCGCATCCCAGCCCAACACAGCGCTAGGGACGCAAGAAGCACGCGGTACCACCCTACTTGGCATAGGCTTAAGGACATCTTAAGCCAGCCCATCTCAAATCCTTTAACGGAGGAATCCGGCGAAACCTACTGTTACTTCAGTTTGCAGCTCAGGAGTGAATTCAATCCACTTTTCATCCAAGAAGACTTGCAGCCGATGATCTTCTCTCTCTGCGGAGGCCGTGGACATACTGATCTCCTTCATTGCCTTTGGCTGTCTATAAATTAAGCATACTGGCATTAATGCAAAACACTCTGGCTCACTTCCAGCAACTGGCGATACAGAAGATAGGCGCTTACCGAACCTGTCGACATGAAAATCTGCCAAACAACCTGTGGTGTTAGATTCATTAAAAAACCTCCCACGCGTTCAGTTTCCTAACCGGATTATAACACAGAACTGGGATTGGCACAACGGTGCTGCCGCAAGATCTCATACAGCAGTACCCCTGCAGCCACAGGTGCGTTAAGCGACTCTACCGCTCCCTCCAAGGGTATCTTCACCCGTACAGTCGCGTGTTTGCGAAATTCCGGATGGACTCCGCGAGCCTCATTGCCAATGACTACGGCCATGTCTTGGGGGTAGCGCACTGCCCAGAAACTCTCAGAATCTGCCAGGTCGGCAATAACCAGCGCCAGATTATTGGCCTGAACCAGCTCGATCATTTCTTTCCGTGTTGCCAGCCAGTGGGGTAAGTGGAAAATTGCACCCATGCTGGAACGGAGCACTTTCGGGTTGTACAAGTCCACAGATCCCTCAACCACATAGAGTCCTGTGCAGCCTGCCCCCACAGCTGTGCGGAGCAGTGTTCCCATGTTCCCTGGATCTTGAACTGCATCCGCGACGAGCATCACTCCGGAAAAAATCCTCGGCCAGCTGGGTTTTTTAACAACTGCAACCACTCCCTGGGACTGCACCGTATCTGTCAGTTCCGACAAAACATCATCGGTACACTGGAAGGTGGGAACCCCCTGCTGCCTGGCGAGGGCAATCAGGGCCTGGCCCCGCGCAGTTCCCAAGAGGCGTTCCGCGAAGAAGACGGTCTCTACCAGGGGCGTATTAAGGGCTTCTTCCACAATCCGTACGCCCTCCAGGTAAAACAGCCCCTGCTGATCCCGGGCCTTCTTTTGCTGCAGGCGCTTGGCAGCGCGAATGCGTTCATTTCTTTTGCTGGTGATTATGTTCCCTTGTTCCACCCTAATCCCCCTAAAAAAATACCGGGAGGATCAAACCGCCCGGGATTTCAGACAACCGTTTATTTTTTCGCAATGGCCACCAAGTCAGCAAAACCGGCCTCGTCGTTGACAGCAATATCCGCCAGCACTTTGCGGTTTACCTCTACCCCGTTTCTCTTCAGGCCGGAGATAAACGTGCTGTAGGACATACCGTTCATCCGTGCTGCCGCATTGATACGCGTAATCCACAGTCTGCGGAAATCACGCTTCTTTGCTTTGCGATCACGGTATGCGTAGTTTCCTGACTTCATTACAGCCTGGTTGGCTACGCGATATTTTTTGCTCTTTGCACCATAATAACCTTTGGCAAGTTTAAGAACCTTCTTCCGCCTTTGGCGAGTTGCAGGTCCACCTTTTACTCTAGGCATTGTCTTATCCTCCTAAATTAACCAAATCTATTTGTAAGGCAGAAGGTCACGTACCCGTTTGGTATCGGCCTTGCTCGCCACTTGTCCATGTCTCAGCTGACGCTTGCGTTTTGCAGATTTCTTCTCCAGAATGTGGCTCTTATGTGAACTGAATTTGATCACCTTGCCGGATCCTGTAACTTTGAACCGTTTGGCTGCACCCCTGTGGGATTTCATTTTTGCCATGACGAACACACCTCCTAATTCTTTGCTTCCTTGGATTGAGCTTGTGAAGCTTCCGCTTTTTGGCTATCTGTTCTTGGGGCTAGTACTGCGATCATTTGGCGACCTTCAAGTTTTGGCGGACGTTCGACCATGGCAATATCCTGCAATAGAGTCGCTAACTTGTCCAGCTTGGTCTTGGCCAAATCAGAATGGACAATCTCTCTGCCGCGAAAACGAACCGAGACTTTAACTTTGTCTCCAGACTTAATGAACCGTTCAGCAGCCCTGAGCTTCACTTCAAAATCATGTTCATCGATCTTGGGACTCATGCGGATTTCCTTAATATTCGTGATTTTCTGCTTCTTCTTGGCAGCCTTGTCACGTTTGCTCTGCTCATATCTGTGTTTACCATAGTCCATGATTCGGCAGACAGGCGGTCTGGCATTTGGCGCCACTTCCACCAGGTCTAATCCGCGATCGCCGGCTATGCTCAACGCTTCACGGGCACTCATAATGCCGAGTTGGTCTCCATTAGCGTCCACAACCCTTACTTCCCGAGCACGAATAGCATCGTTCACCCTTAATTCTTTGCTAATAGTGTCACCCCTCCATGTATTAGTAATGACAAAAAACGGATGGCATCAGCCACCCGTTTCACCCAAACGTCATGATTGAACCCCAACAAAAACTGGGGCAAACTGATCAGGGTTAACCTTGAAAACACGAAGTTACAAGGTGAGAAGCGGTGGCTTCTGCTTTGACGTTTGAAGTATAACATAGTATTTCATCAACGTCAAGGAGAGATTATTACTGAAAAATCTGCAGGTTTTGCAGATGCTCCAAGCCTTGGGGACGGCTTAACACCGGTTCAAAGAGATCGCCCCGGGCGTCAATCCAGCTCGGCACTGTCTGCAGAGTAAAATCCCTGGGTTC
>JAAYSR010000109.1 GCA_012518325.1 Bacillota bacterium | reverse complement strand
CTTCTTCAGACTCACATCTGCCAAAGAGCAGCCTTTCAGTTTCGGATCGGATTTTCTGAGCTGGCGGACAGCTTGGCGGATATCCCGGAGCAGCTTGTCACCGGACTTGTAATCCAAGGATTTCTCGTATACCAAAAAAGACATGTTCCATCCTCCCTGACCTTCTTGATATTTACAGTATGTGCAAGGAGGACGAGCTTTATTCCAAAAATCTTTCCGTTTTTTACTTTTTCTTGGGTCCAACCAGATTGGGGCGAACCGTATACTCTGCCCCTGCAGGAATATGCAGCCTGAGTTTGTATTTAGCCTTTCGCGCTGAAACCCAGCCTAGGCCGCTGAAGAATAAATCCTGCCCGGCTTCCAGCTGAACAATGTGTTCTTCCCAGTCCTTGACGGGGGCCGCGTCATTATCCTTTTCCAGCCACTTATCCAGCTGCCTGCCGGAGGACTTCTGCCACTTCACTCCTGAACCGGAAAAGCCTATAAGCAGCCCTGGTGCGGTGCTCCCAATGCATTCCACGGCACAAAGTCCTTTTATGCAGACAGTATCTCCTTCCTTGACTTCATACAGATGCGAGGAAAGAGTCTTATGGGGAATCACCTGCTGGGCCAGGTCCGGAGCCAACAGGTCACTGATCCTGCCCCCAGGGACGAAACCTGGTGAGTCAGCCAAGATCAGCCCGCCTGGACAGTGCCAGCGCGACACATTTACAGTCGTTCCCGGATAGGGGGAAACTGTCGGTTCGATCTGCTTGCGCTTCCCGCCGCCGATGCGCATCCGCAGCAGGCGCTGCAGCACACTGGACTTGCCAACATTTGTAATGCCCACAAAGAGAACCTGATTGCCCAAGGCTGTCACCTGATCCGCCAGGGCGGGAAAACCAAATCCATTGGCAGCACTGACCAAGACCGGCCTCATGTGGGGCAGCCCGTAATAGTCAAGCCTGGATTGCACCCAGCTCTCCAGCTCGCTGACGGGCGTCTTTGGGGGAATCAAATCCACCTTGTTCACGGCCAGCAGCGCATTCTTCCCCCTCATCAGTCCAAGCAGCTCAGGCGGAAGGCCTGCATCGAAGTCCAGAAGGTCCACCACCAGGCATACCCCGGTGGACCATTCGATGCCGGCGCGAATAGACTCAATGGAATCGGCAGCATCCACCGGCCCGAGTTCGTCACGGCCGTAATGGCTGATCCTGTGGCAGCGCTGACAGCGAACCGTTTTTTCTTCACCCAGCACATGTTCCGGGACAAATCCGAAGCGAGCGGGATCCGTACTTTGGATTCTCGCACCGCAGCCTTGACAATACCTTTCAGTCATCTGACTCTCTCCCCTGCCTGATTTGCGCATGCTTGCGGCTGATCATTCCCCGCTTTACCATCTTCTCCAATAGACTGCGTTCAATTCTGCGCATCAGTTTCGTTGTATCAAGTTCATTGGTACTGAGGGGATTGATCAGAATAGTATAGAGGCCAAGCCGGTTGCCTCCGAACACGTCGGTAAACAGCTGATCTCCAATTACAGCAACCTGATTGGGTGCCAAACCCAGGAGAGCCATGCCCCTGCGGAACGCGCGGCCCAGCGGCTTTAAAGCCATGCCTACTGCCGGAATACCCAGAAGGTCGGCAAAGCTTTGGGCGCGATCATGTTTAGCATTGGAGACCAGACAGATCTGAAAACCCTCCTGCAAAGCCCGCTTCACCCAGTCCACAAATGCTTCCTCCATCTGAGGCTCGCCCCAGGGCACCAGCGTATTGTCAATGTCCACCAACAGGCCTGAAATCTGCCGTTCCTTCAGCTTGTCTAGATCAACAGCAAAAACACTCTCACAAATCAGGTCTGGAACGAACTTCTTCATCTCACAGCTCCATTTTCATTAGTATCACCTAATTATACCACAGATCCCTTCCCAGACAAGCATAGCAAAGAAAAAGCGCCCCTCTTGGAGGCGCATCTTACGGACCCATTGCATTGAGAAGCTTCCCTAGAGCCCTCTTTTCAATGCGGGAAACATAAGAGCGGGAAATACCCAGCATCCGGCCGATTTGGCGCTGGGTCATACGTTCCTGCTGCCCCAGCCCAAACCGAAGTTCAAGCACAGTCCGTTCTCGCTTGGACAGACAGCCAAAACACTGGGACAGCAGATTGCGATCAATGTTCAGAACCACTTCATCCAGCACTTCGTCTTCATCAGAGCTGAGAATATCCATCAGGCTGATTTCATTGCCCTCCCGATCCGCCCCGATTGGATCGTAGAGCATGACTTCCTGACGAATGCGTTTTGTTGTGCGCAGATGCATTAAGATCTCGAATTAACTGACAGGGAAGACAAGATCTGCTGCACCTGTTTGAAGATCTCGCTGTCAATAATGGCTGGGCAGGGTATCAAAATCCACTCTTCCCGAGGGCGGAGGCGTACCCTTTGGTTGGAAGTGTCCCACTTGTTCTGGTAAAATTCGCCGATATAAGTGCGATTGCTGAGCATTTGCCTCACTACCTGCCTGTGCCACCTCTTGGCCCCCCTTTTGGTGGGCACGTTCTGCTCCGTCAACCTCCGGGCAATGCCCGCGATACCGCGGATGTCCGGGGGAGGATCGATCATCCAGTGATAGATCTTGTTCACAACTTCAGCCTCCCTGGGGTTGATAATCAGCTGCTCCTGCTGACGGTCAAAATCATAGCCGTAGATCTGAAAGTCCCTGAGAACCCGCCCCTGCCTTGCCTTTTCCCTGCGGCCCCGGCACATTCTCTCTGTAATCTTGGCTTTCTCGAACTCCGAAATCGCTCCTCTGAGGGCGTAAAACAGGTTGCCTTCCGGCGTCTTGCTGTACTCGCCGTTCACAAAGTTCAGTCTGACTCCCCTGCTCTCCCACTCTTCAGTGAGCAGGAGCTGATGCAAGAGTTTTCGGGACAGCCGATCCGGATCGAGACAGTATACGGTGTCGATCTCCCCCCCTTGGATTTTTCGCCGGAGCTCCTCCAGGGCGGGCCGCTGCAAAGTCTCCCCCGACACTCCCTCATCGGCAAAGACAAGGGCCTGCCTGTTGCCGATCCGCTCTTGGCAGTCCCTAATCTGGGCCGGAATGCTGAAGCCGTGCTTGGCCTGCTCCTCGGTGCTGACCCTGGCATAAATGGCGATCAGCTGGCTCACCCCCTTTTTTACCTAGACTATGTCGGCAGAGGTTCAATCATGATATAATGGACGGCAAAAGGAGGTTTGCATATGGACTTGCAGCTGGTCATCTTCGATTTGGACGGCGTAATAGTTGATACCGCCAAATATCACTTCTTAGCCTGGAAACGTTTGGCGGAGGAAATGGGCATCGAGTTTACGCCAAGGGATAACGAGCGCTTAAAAGGCGTCAGCCGGATGCGCTCCCTGGACATTCTGCTGGAGATAGGCGGAAAAGCGCTTTCAGATGTCCACAAGGAGCAGCTGGCAGGCAGAAAAAACGCCTGGTATGTAGAGTACATAGACCAAATGGATGCCTCAGAGATTCTCCCCGGAGTACTCCCCTTCCTGGATGAACTGCGGGAGGCAGGAATAAAAACTGCCATTGGTTCAGCCAGCAAAAACGCCCGCAGAATTCTGGACAGAATCGGCCTGACGGACTATTTTGACGCCATTGTAGACGGGAATCTGGTCTCCAAAGCCAAGCCGGATCCTGAAGTGTTTTCCCTAGGTGCGTCCATGCTGGGCATCCAGCCCGAACATACAGTGGTCTTTGAGGACGCGCAGGCGGGAATTGAAGCAGCGCTGCGGGCAGAGATGACGCCAATCGGCGTCGGGGACCCCCAAGTGTTGTCAGGTGCCCGCCACGTGATTCCTGGATTTGCCAGTTTCGGTCTCCCCGAACTAGAGCGCATTTTGCAGGGGAACAATAATGCCTGAGGTTTTTTTACAATCTTGTGCAAACGATTGCTAAACTGGAAAGAATAGGTTATGATCGGGTCATAAAGGAGGGGTCAACTTGAAACCATTGTTGGAGGTCCATCCGTGGAAAGTTGTTGAAAGCGGGTTTCAGCCTGAACACAACCGCATTGTGGAGAGCATCACCTCCCTCGGCAACGGCTATATGGGAATGAGGGGCAACTTTGAAGAGGCATACTCCGGTGACAGCCTGCAGGGAACGTACATAGCCGGTGTGTACTACCCAGATCGCACTGTCGTAGGATGGTGGAAAGTCGGCTACCCCGAGTATTACGCAAAAGTACTGAATGCGGTGAACTTTATAGGCATTGATGTCACTTTGGGACAAAAGGAGCTGGATCTGCATCAGTGGCAGCCAAGGGATTTCAAGCGGTGCCTGGACATGCAAGAAGGCGAGCTTTCCCGCAGGTTTAGGCTCACAGACGAAGCAGGACGCAGCTTCTTCATTGAAACCAAACGCTTTGTAAGCATGGAGCACCGCCAGGTTGCAGCGGTCAGCTACAGTATCACCCTGGAGGAAGACCCGGCCCAAGAGGGCGCCACGCTCACCTTCTCCCCCTATTTAGATGGAAACGTAGTCAACGAAGATGCCAATTACGGCGAGGATTTTTGGCTGGCAGTTGCTGAGCGCAGCGAGGCGGATCTCCAGCTGGTAGCAATGGAAACGAAAAAGTCCGGCTTTGTTGTGGCAGCCGCCAGCACGTTCCGGCTCTATTTGAACGGCACAGAACTAAGCAATATCCCGCGGCAGTGCATATCCAGAACACGCTACGCCGCAACAGAGGTCATGCTGAAGATCCAGCCGGGTGACACTCTGGTTCTGGAGAAAACTATCGCAGTAACAACCAGCAGGGACTACCCAGCGGAAGCGGTTTCGGACAAAGCCGCTGAAATCCTGGCCAGGCACAAGAGTAAACGCTACAGCGAGCTCTTTGCCGGCCACGCCAAGGCGTGGGCTGCCATCTGGCAGGAAGCAGATATCAGGATTGAAGGAGATCCCGAGGCTCAGCAGGGAATCCGCTTCAACATATTCCATCTGAACCAGACGTATACGGGAGATGACCCCCGCCTAAACATCGGTCCAAAGGGCTTCACCGGTGAAAAGTACGGAGGAAGCACCTACTGGGACACCGAGGCCTACTGCCTTCCCTTTTACCTCAGCACCAGCGATCCTGAAGTCGCCCGTAATCTTTTGCTTTACAGATACAACCATCTGGAAAAGGCCAGGGAAAACGCTGCTAAACTGGGGCTCAAGGGGGCCCTTTACCCCATGGTGACCATGACCGGCGAGGAATGCCACAATGAGTGGGAAATCACCTTTGAAGAAATTCACCGCAACGGGGCTATCGCCTACGCGATTTTCAACTATGTGCGCTACACCGGCGACAAAGACTATCTGCGGCAGTACGGTGCCGAAGTCTTGGCAGAGATAAGCCGTTTCTGGGCCAGCAGAGTAAGTTTCCAGCCCAGGAAAGGCGTCTACATGATCCTCGGCGTGACCGGTCCTAACGAATATGAGAACAATGTCAACAACAACTGGTATACCAACCGCATCGCAGCCTGGTGTTTGGAATATACCCTGGAAGTGCTGGATGAGTTGAGCCGTGACCATGCCGAAGATATTCAGGAACTGATTGTGGAGCTGAATCTCAGCGCAGAAGAAACAATGCAATGGGAGGACATTGTCCAGAGGATGTACTTCCCCACAGTTGAGGAGCTCGGTGTCTTTGAACAGCAGGACGGTTTCATGGACAAAGAACTTTTAACAGTGGATCAGATTCCCCCCGAGGAGCTTCCCCTCAACCAAAATTGGTCCTGGGATCGCATTTTACGCTCCTGCTTCATTAAACAGGCCGACGTGCTCCAGGGCCTCTTCTTCCTGGGCGACCGCTACGACTTAGAGACCAAGAGGCGCAACTTCGATTTTTATGAACCAATGACCGTTCACGAATCGTCGCTGTCTCCCTGTGTCCATTCCATCATTGCGGCAGAGGTAGGCTGCCGGAGCAAGGCGTATGAGCTGTATCTGCGGACCGCACGCTTAGATTTGGACAATTACAACAACGACACAGATGATGGGCTGCACATCACCAGCATGGCGGGAACATGGATGTCCATTGTCTATGGCTTCGGCGGACTGCGCATCGAAGATGATCGCCTTGCTCTCAGGCCCTTTGCGCCGGAGAATTGGGAAAGCTATTCCTTTAGAGTCCGCTTCCGCAGCCACCGCCTGGAGATTCAGGTCAATGCTGCTGAAGTCGCCGTCAAGCAAAAAGGAGGTTCCAGCTTGAACCTCTCCATCCATGACCGGCATTTCACCCTCCCGCCAGATGGGGAACTAAAAATTCCAATCCCCAGCTGACATTGAATTCTCATTCTCAATGCACCTGGCCGCATAAGTAGCCAGCCGCGTGTTCTTATTGGGGTTGAAAGTATTGATGGCCTTGATCAGTCCAATCACCCCGATGGAAATCAAATCCTCATTGTCTTCGCCGGTGTTGTCGAACTTCTTAACGATGTGCGCTACGAGACGAAGGTTCCGTTCAATCAAAGTGTTGCGGGCGCCTTCGTCTCCTGCTTCTTTCTTCATCAAAAGTTCCCGTTCCTCATCGGGGCTGAGCGGCTTAGGAAAAGCGCTGCCGCTAGTGACAAAACCTGTCAGAAACCCCAATCCTTCAACCAGCCACGCCCCCAGGGCATTCAGTAATGAGGGAAACACCAGCAGACCCCCTTCCACCAAAACTCAAGCTTTTTATCATATGAGGGGCCGGGGGAAACTGTGCCTGTTTTCCTTCACAAACTCAGATATTTCTTGATGGGCGGCATGAGCACCAAGCAAAGCAGCGCGCTCACCCCGCCTTGGATTAGATCCCCCGGCAGAGCCATTACTGCAATCGGAACGCTCTGGTAGATGATGGAACTTGCCACGAAATAACCCAGGACCATAGTAGCTGCTGCTGCAGATGCCGCCAGGGCTGCACTGAGGTGGGTTTCCTTCCGGGAACGGAGGATCAGCCAGCCGGCAAGAAAACCTTCCAGGCCCTTGATGACAAAGGTCCAGGGTGCCCAGAAAGTATATCCTAACAAAAGATCAGCGAGGCTTGAACCGATGGCGCCTGCAGCAGCTCCTGCCCAGGGGCCGAAGAT
>JAAYSR010000108.1 GCA_012518325.1 Bacillota bacterium | reverse complement strand
ATTCCTGCATTTTCTAACTCATGCAGATATTCGTTCCACACCGTAACTCTAATCTCTCTGCTCACACAGTTCCCTCTTTTCTAAGCTAAAGCCAGTGTTCTTTTGGGCCAGCAGCCAGTCAAACAGCGCCGGCTCTGCATAAGCCCGGTTCCAGGCGTTATGGCCCACTCCTTTATACCTCGTAAACCGCACCGGTGCATCCAAATCCTCCAGCACCTGAACCAGTTCTGCAGAACGCTGCACCGGGACGATCTGATCATCCTCCCCATGAAAGGCCCATATCGGTACCTCTTTCAGCACAGCCGCCCTCTCCGGGAAACCGGTAAGGGGCATCGCCCCGCCGCAGATAGGCACCAGGGCGGCAAAGGCACGGGGATGACGTGCGGCCCAGTGCCAGGTCCCGTAACCGCCCATACTGAGGCCCGTCAGATAAATTTGCTCCGTCTGGACCGGATACTTCTGGATAATCTCCTCGAGCAGGCAGTCCAGCTCATCTAGCTTACGGTCCCAGGTGCAGTCAGGCGGACATTGGGGAGCTGCCATGATAAAAGGGAAATCCCTGCCTTGCTGAACCAGGCGGGCCATCCCCTGCCTTGTGACCAGCGCCAGATCCGACCCCCGTTCACCTGCACCGTGAAGGAAGATCACCAGGGGCCATTTTCTGTCAGCTTCCTGCTCAAAACCTGGAGGCAAGTACAAAAGATAAGGCAAACTTATACGTTTGGCGACAGTCTTTTCAACTGCCTGAGAAATGAATGGCAAAGAGCATCATCCTTTCCTGCCTAGGCAAACACGTTGCTGATCACTTCTTGTTCGAAGCCGGATCTCCTTGCCAGGACAGAAGAAAGATAGGCCCCTTTGGCGGGCGCGAAGGGTACGTCCACGATCTGACACTTTGGAAACAGGAGTCCGAGGACATGGCGGACTCGGTTGCGAACCGTGCTGGACCCCAGCAGCACTTGCCCGTAAAGCCCAATCACCGGATCAAGAGTTGAAAAGTGGGCAGACAGATGCATCACCAGCTGCACAAAGGCATGTGCCAAGTCAAAGGCAAGTTCCAGTGCCAGCTCGCATCCCTGTTTGGCGAGCCTGTCCAAAGTCTCGGTGAGTACACACATTGACCTGCTTTCCTCTATTTGCGACTTGATAAACAGGAGCTCCTCAACGCAGGAGACTCCTCCTGTGCTAAGAATCTCGAGCAGCCTTGCTTTTAAACGCAGCGCGGGATTCCACATCAGAACTTCTTTGCGTAGCAGTGCAGGCTGCTGCACAGCATTTTTGAAGATGGCCAGGCCTAGACAGCCGCCGGCTAGAAACAGACGGTACTCATTGTCATGCATCCCCAGTACAGAGCTTCTGGCAAAATCCTCAACCGTCACATGGGCACCATCAAGGATTCCTTGAACCAGTGCCGGGACCTGCAGGCATTCGACTGCCTGTTCTGTCTTGTAAGTGATGCAGGCTCCGGCCAAATATACCCGATTCTCCCAACCCACCGTTTCAGCAATCAGCTTCGCCAGATTCTCCCTAGCCTGTTCCATTCCCCAACAATGGTGATTGACTGATCCCCCAACACTAGTGGCAATGATCTTGCCCGAAGGATCGCCCAGAACAACTGAGGCATAACGACTGTTGTCTGCTATGCCCAAAAAGAGTTTTTTCTCCATTTGTAGTTGCCCAAGTAGCCGTACCTGAATGCAAGTTAACTATAGCTAAAATTCTGTCTATTTCTGCGAAAAAGCGACTACGGACTTCCTCCTCCCTAGTATATTGTGTCATCTTTCGCATTATATCACCAATATCGTAAACTTCCTAGGGATAAACGGAATCTTTCCCCATTTTATGTAATGGTTTCTAGTTATTTTGCAATTTTTCGTTAACCGTTTCTCCTGCCAAAGACTAGATACCCTTGGAATTCCTGTTGATTTTCAGGCCTATTTAGGTATACTGAGGACAGCCGCAAAACAAGAACCAGGGGAGATGCTTATGAACTGGGAACTTATCTCATTGCCCATTGTGGCAGCCGTCATCGGCTGGGGAACTAACGTTATCGCTATCCGCATGCTCTTCTGGCCCAGGGAGCCCATTCGATTTTTCGGTTTCGAGCTCCTGGGTGTACTGCCCAAGCGTAAGCAGGATATCGCCCGCAGCATTGGCGAGGTCCTCAATGACGATCTTCTGCCCACAGAGGAACTCATTGCAGCAGTAAACTCAGAAGAAACGCGAACCAGAGTCGCCCGGCTGATCACCGATAACCTGACAGCCAAAATTCAGCGCTTTCTGCCCCGCTTTATTATGGAACATGCCGAAGGCAAGATCCGACCCCTTCTGGAGGATTTAGTCAGTTCAGAGATGGAGAATCTCTTTACACAGCTAAGCGAGGATTTCAGCCAGGAACTTAAGGAGCAAAGATTCCTGGCCAAACTGGTGGAAGATAAGATAAATTCTTTCGACCTTGTGCACCTGGAGCAGCTTGTGCTGAAAGTGGCCAGGAACGAACTCCGTTATATTGAGCTCTTCGGCGCCGTCATCGGCTTTGTGATCGGCTTGGTCCAAATCCTGCTGGTGCGCCTCTTCTAGATCAACAGCCCCCGCTGCCAATGCAGCGGGGGCTTACCTGTTATCTCTTGATGAAAATTTGAGTGATATGATAGCTTGTCCCTTGTTTAACGATACCTACACCGATGTGTGTGTAACCGGAATGCAGGATGTTTGCCCTGTGTCCTGCACTGTTCATAAACAGGGGATGAGCCCTGGATACACTGCCGGTCCGGGCAATGTTTTCCCCTGCGCGGGAATAGCTGACTCCGGCACGGTCCAGCATTGTATAAACCGTACCCAAGGTTGGAGACACATGGGAGAAGTAGTTGTTAACTGCCATGTCATGGCTCTTTTGCTTGGCCAGCGCCACCAGGCTGTAGTCAATTTTCAGTGCGTTCAGTCCGTGCTTCGCCCTCTCCTGATTCACCTGATTAATCAGGCTCTGTTCATCGGAAGTCAGGGATGAACTGGGCAAGGGAACCTTGGCACCGGGATTGCTCGGCTGCGACGGCAGTATGGGAGTCCCCGGAGATGGATT
>JAAYSR010000107.1 GCA_012518325.1 Bacillota bacterium | reverse complement strand
AGCCACCTTGCCGTCCCTGCGCACCGCGACAATTGTAGTAGAGCGAATGTTCACCGGGATCCCCCTCATCATGCTCGCGGATGAGCTTTGTTATATACTGACTTTAAGTGACCTATCGTCACTTTGGTATAAACCTGGGTAGTCGACAGGCTGGAGTGGCCTAAGAGCTCCTGAATAGACCTCAGGTCTGCGCCGTGGTCCAACAGATGTGTGGCGAAGGTGTGGCGGAAATCGTGGGGTGAAATGTTCTTGTGGATTTCCAGGTGCCGGCTGCATTCATCCAGGATGTACTGCACTCCCCTGGCGCTTAGGCGTTCGCCCCGGGCATTGAGAAAGAGCGCATCCCCTTCCTTGCGGCCCAAAAGCTCCCAGCGGTGCTTTTGCAGGTAGCCGGCAATACTGTCCAGGGCATACTCACCCACAGGCACGATGCGTTCCTTGCTGCCCTTGCCCAGCACTCGAATATACTGATTTCTTAAGTCCACATCCTGGACATCAAGGCCCACCAGTTCCGCAACGCGAATCCCTGTGGCGTAGAGAAGTTCGAACATCGCCCGGTTTCTGCTCTGCAAAGCCGGGGACTTTCCAGGCATGCTGCCCTCGAGAAACTGCATGATTTCTGCCATAGTCAAAACCTGCGGTATCGCATTTTTCTGCCTGGGTGTCTTAACAGTGATGGCGAAGTCTTTCTCCACCAGTCCTTCTGTGAACAGGTAGCGGCTGAAGCCGCGGATGCTGGCCAGCCTCCGGGCCAATGTGGAACGGGCGCACCCCTGCCGGCTTAAATAGGCCAGATATTCTCTGACCAGGTACTTGTCAACGGATGCAAGTTCCTGGGGCTGCCCTAAGAGATCCAGCTGCTCATGGACAAAAGCCAAAAAGCAGGTGAGATCCCTTTCATAGGCGTGCAGTGTAGCCGATGAGAGATTGCGCTGCACTCTAAGGTATTCCAGATAGTCCTTCAGCACCTCCATGTGTTTCCCTCCGTTACAGCCCGGTCCAGAAGCTCTCTAAAGTGTCAAGGGCCCTCTTGGCATAGGCCAGCTTGCGATCCTTCTTGCCGCGCACCGGCGGGTCCAGAACCGGCAGAATGCCGAAATTGGCGTTCATGGGCTGGAAGTGCCCGGGGTCCGCTGCAGCAATGTAATGGGCCAGGCTCCCGAGCATAGTCTCCCGGGGCATGGCAAGCACCTCCTGCCCCAAGGCAAAGCGGGCGGCATTGATGCCGGCCAAAAGGCCTGAGGCTGTGCTTTCCACATATCCTTCCACTCCGGTCAGCTGGCCGGCGAGGAAAATCCTCTGTTCATCTTTACACTGAAAACTCGCGTTTAAGACCTTGGGGGAGTTGATGAATGTATTGCGGTGCATCACCCCATAGCGCACAAACTCCGCGCTGCGCAGGGCCGGAATCAGCTGAAACACTCTGTTCTGCTCGCCCCATTTCAGGCGGGTCTGACACCCTACCAGATTAAAGAGGGTGGCTTCCGTATTCTCCAGACGAAGCTGCAGCACGGCATAGGGGCGTTTCCCCTCGGGGTCGGTAAGTCCAACGGGCTTAAAGGGACCGTAACGCAGCGCATCCTTTCCCCGCCTGGCCATAACCTCGATGGGCATGCAGCCCTCGAAAACGGTTAAATCTTCCTCACCGAGATCTCCCTCGTGAAGAGGAGCCTCTTCGGCGGTGACCAGGGCCTCTACAAACTCTTCGTACTCTTCCTTGGTGAGGGGGCAGTTGAAGTAATCTGCGGTACCCTTGCCGTACCTCGCGCCCCAGAAACCCTTGTCGTAGTCAACGCTTTCACCTAGGACGATAGGGGCCGCTGCGTCATAGAAGTAGAGGTTTTCACTGCGGGTAATCTCTTTCAGTGCCTCAGTCAGCCTGGGGCTGGTGAGGGGGCCTGTGGCAATCACCGCCACACCCTCTGGTATTGCAGTGCATTCTTCGTTGATGATCTCAATCTTGGGATGATTCTGCAGGCGCTCTGTCACCGCCTGGGCGAAAAGTTCACGATCAACTGCCAGGGCGCCGCCGGCAGGCACCCGGTGCTCCTTGGCAGTACGGATAATCAGAGAGTCCAGCCTTTCCAGCTCCATTTTCAGGACTCCCCCTGCACTTGTCTCCAGAACTGAGCCCAGTGAGTTGGAGCAGACCAGCTCGGCAAAGTGACCGGTTTCGTGGGCCGGAGTGGTGACCTGAGGCCGCATTTCATACAGGCGAACCTGAATGCCCCTCTGGGCCAGCTGCCAGGCGGCTTCGCTGCCGGCCAGCCCCGCACCGACTACCGTTACCGAAGTCATTGGTCGTCACCCCCGGGACACTCTTTATTGCTGCACTTAGGTTCAGCGCCTTCTTTGGCCACAGTGAGGTTCTTGCCGCAATAGGGGCAAAGTTCGGCTGTCGGGCGCTGCCAGGAAGTATAGGTACAGTCCGGATAATTGCTGCAGCCGTAGAAAAATCGGCCCCGGCGGGTGCGCCTGCGCACCAGCTGTCCGCCTTCCCGTCCTTCCTGCCTGCACACAGAACACTCCACGCCGATTTCATCCAGGATGGGCTTGGTGTTTTTGCATTCGGGATAGCCGGGGCAGGCCAGAAACTTGCCGAATCTCCCCAATTTGTAAACCATATTGCGCCCGCAGTTTTCGCAGATGACATCACTGACTTCATCCTGAACCTCAATGCGTTCCAGCTCTGCATGGGCCTTTTGGAGATCTTCTGCAAAGGGCTTGTAAAACTCGCTGATGACATCCTGCCAGACAATGTCTCCCTCTTCAATCCGGTCCAACTCCTCCTCCAGCCCTGCGGTGAACTTTACATCCAGCAGCCTGGGGAAGCTTTCGGCTAGAAGGTCGGTGACAATGACGCCCAGCTCTGTAGGGCGAAAGCGCTTTTCTTCCTGGTACACATAGCCCCTGCCCACAATGGTGTCGATGATGGGAGCATAGGTGCTCGGACGCCCAATGCCCTCTTCCTCCAGCGTTTTAACGAGCATAGCCTCTGTAAAGCGCGGAGGCGGCTGGGTGAAGTGCTGTCCAAGGTCCAGCTTCTGAAGCCGCACCTCTTCCTCTTCCTTGAGCTCAGGCAGGAGGCGGTCGCCGTTTTCATCTTGGGATGCAGTATCGCTGCCTTCCTGGTAAATCTTGAGGAAACCGGCGAACTTCAGCTGGGAGCCGGTTGCTCTAAACAGATAGTCCTGGACACTTATGTCCACACTCATC
Source organism: Bacillota bacterium (assembly GCA_012518325.1). Classification (GTDB taxonomy): domain Bacteria; phylum Bacillota; class Limnochordia; order Darwinibacteriales; family Darwinibacteriaceae; genus UBA5420. The sequence goes on along the minus strand of JAAYSR010000107.1, from coordinate 13,177 downwards.
GCATCAAAAACAGCCGAGCTCATCTGACTGGCCACAAAACGCTCCCAAATCAGTTTGTAAAGTCGGAGCTGATCCCGGCTGAGATAGGGTTTGACCTCCTCCGGCGTGCGCAGGGCAGAGGTTGGCCTGACAGCTTCATGGGCCTCCTGGGCACCCTTCTTGGACGCATACTGCCGGGGCCTGCTGGGAACATAGGCTGTTCCGTGGGCATCCTTGATGAACTCCCGTACTTCCGCCACTGCTTCTTTGGACACATTGGTGGCGTCTGTCCGCATATAGGTGATCAGTCCCAGGGTGCCCAGCTTGCCCATGGGCAGCCCTTCATAGAGCTGCTGGGCCAGGCGCATCGTCTTCTTGGCGGCAAAACCCAGTTTACGGGCGGCCTCCTGCTGCAAAGTGCTGGTTGTAAAGGGCGGGGCCGGATTGCGGCGGCGCTCTTTTCTGGTCACTTTCGTCACTTTCCAGGGCTGTCCGGTTACATCTTTTTCAACCTGCCTGGCTGCATCCTCATTGGGCAGCTCAATTTTCTTGCCGCTCTTGCGCAGGAGCTTCGCTTCAAATCCTTCTCCCCCGTCGGTCTGGAGGTGGGCTGTGACGCTCCAGTACTCTTGAGGCACAAAGGCTTCAATTTCCCTTTCGCGGTCCACAATCAGCTTCACCGCCACTGACTGGACGCGGCCGGCGCTCAAGCCCCGCTTAACCTTGGCCCACAGCAGAGGCGAAAGCTCGTAACCTACAATGCGGTCCACAACACGCCTGGCCTGCTGGGCGTCGACCAACGGCCGGTAAATGCCCCGAGGCTTTTTCACCGCCTGCTTAATGGCGTCTTTCGTGATCTCCCTGAAATCAATGCGGCATTTGTCGTCCTTAAGCTTCAGCGCGGTTGCCAAATGCCAGGCAATCGCCTCCCCCTCACGGTCAGGGTCGGTTGCCAGCAAAATGCGGTCTGCTTTCTTCGCCGCATCCCGCAGTTCCTTTAAGACAGGCCCCTTGCCCCTGATGGTAATGTAGTCCGGCTCGAAATTATTCTCCACATCAATGCCGAATCTGCTGCGGGGCAGATCCCGCACATGGCCGAGGGAGGCCTTTACGTCATAGTTTCTCCCTAAAAAACCCTTGATCGTCCGGGCTTTAGCAGGTGATTCAACAATAATTAGTGTAGTCAAACAAGCACCTCCGTGCAATCAAAAAACACTCAGTGATAGACTGAATCGTTAAATGGGCCCAGTACTGCATTGCGACCGGGATCCTCTACAATGTTCTCTAAGATGCCGCGAACTTCCTCCACATCTGCAATCTCGGGGGCCTGGGCAAACAGCAGGGCCAAGGCCTGCTCCATCTCAGAGGGGAAGATCGCTTTGGTATGCAGGGCCGAGAGGAGAAACTCCCGGGCTTCCTTGGTGATAAATGCCTGTTCCCAGAGGTTGAACACTCTGGTTTTGCTGTCATCTACCTCATCAACAGTTAAGATCGAAACCTGAAAATCCAGGGCCAATGACTCCAGAAAATCCATAAAGTCCTGGGCAGACAAACCTAGACTCAGCAATATATCTGCAAACTTGTCGCTGGGCTCAAGCTTTTTCAGGGCCTTAGCTTTGCGCTTCAATTTGTTCTCACTCATGATTATCTCTCATTTCCTGCCAGAATTAACCCCATTATAGTGGCTCTGTAGATATTATGCAAGCTAATGCCCAGAACCTTCCATCAAATTACGATCCCTTTTCCAGCTGCAGCAGTGAGATTTCCACAAGTACATTCTGAATGGGCATGTCCAGTGCAGCCGCGATCTGATCCGGGCTGTGCCCCGCTCTGTAGAGCTCCTTCAAGGAAGATAAAGCGCTCTCGCTGCCGGCGGCAGTTTCGTCCCCCAGGTTCAGTGAACGCAGAATATCGGCAGGTTCTGTCACCAGGCCTGCCCCCTGCTTGATCAGGAGGTGGTTGCCCTGCCGCAGCGGATCGCTGATCTCCCCTGGAATCGCCCAGACGTCGATGCCCAGCTCCAGGGCCCAATCTGCGGTGTGCAGCGTACCTGACTTTTCCCCGGCCTGTACAACCAGAACTCCCCGTGCACAGCCTGCAATAATGCGGTTGCGCCTCGGAAAGTTCCCCGGAACAGTGGGGCACCTGCTGGAGAACTCTGTGATGACAGCCCCCTTTTCTGCAATTTTCCGGGCCAGCATTCTATGCTCCCTGGGGTATAGATCTCCCAGATTTGAACCGAGGACCGCCACTGCTGTCCCGCCCTCCTCCACAACCTTCCGGTGGGCGTAATAGTCTATGCCTCTGGCCAAACCGCTGATCACAGGAATGCCCCGGGAGGCCAACGCGCCGCTGAACTGCTGCGCCTGGGCAATACCCACTCTGGAAGGCCTGCGGGTGCCCACCACAGCAACTCCCTCCTCAGAGGGCAGGCTGCCTGCCACATAAAGCACAGGCGGGGGAACCGCCAGTCTGCGCAGATAGGAGGGATAATCGTCATCATAGACCGTCACAATGCTTGCCCCCTGCTGCTTGGCCCAGGCCTCCTCTGCCTGCGGCGAGATGGCTGGGCGCAAGGTACAAAGACCCTGGGCCAATTGGGGCCCGATACCGGGCACCTGCATCAGCTCATCGGGACTTGCCTGCCAGGCGGTTTCCAGAGAACCAAAACACCTCTCAAGCTCCATTAGGCGCCGTCCGCCAATCCCAGGCACCATATTGAAAGCAATCAGATATTGACGCAAGCTCCAGCGCACGCAGCGCCACCTCCTGTCATTCATCATCCTGGAGGGGGTGTTCCGCCAGGCTGTCCAAGATTGCCTGGAGCTCCTCCTCCCACTTCAGCTGATACAGTCTCAGCTCCAGCGCGCTGACAATTGAGCCGCCCTGGCAGTTGGTGCAGATAATGCCATACATATCCCCTTTGCTGGACTTGACAGTATGGGGAGTATCCACATCGCAAACCGGGCAGTGGAAAATGCGGGTAAATCCGACATCAATAGGCATGGACGCCCTCCTCAGTCTTTTCTCTTAGCATGCCGAGGAAGGGCATGTTCTATGTTCAGCAGGACTTACCCGATTTATGTCAAATATATCAATATTCAGATTCTTGTGTCAAGGAGGATTTTGCTTGATTCTAGTGCAAAGCGGCGTAGTGACTGGCATTGAAGGATTTTTAGTCGATGTTGAAGTGGACATTCGCCCCGGCCTGCCTGGGTTTGAAATCGTCGGGCTGCCCAGCAAGACAGTGCGGGAAAGTCGGGAGCGGGTCCGCTCAGCCCTGCGCAACTCCGGATTCAACTTCCCGGCCCAGAAAGTCATCGTCAATCTGGCACCGGCCCATTACCCGAAAGACGGCGCACTCTTTGACCTGCCCATTGCGTTGGGAATCCTGGCCCACCAGGGCGTGCTCCCCAGAAGCGTGTTGAAGAACGCCATTTTTGCCGGTGAACTGTCTTTAAGCGGCAGGCTCAAGCGCATTAGCGGGGTGCTCAGCCTGGCCGGGCTGGCAGCGGATCTAAACTGCAGGTTCATAATTCCCCAGGCCAACGCGGCAGAAGCCGCCCTGCTCCGCAGCGGCCACTGTCTGCTGGCTGCGTCCCTGCTGGATCTGATCGGCCTGTTAACGGGAAGGGCAGAACCGCCCCCGCTTCCCCGCAGCGCACAGCCTAAAGCTCCAACACCGCAAGGGGTGAAAATCAAGGGCCAGGCCCAGGCCAAACGGGCCTTGGAAATTGCTGCCCACGGACGCCATCATATCATGCTCATCGGTCCTCCCGGGGTCGGCAAAACGTTCCTGGCCTCAGCCGCCAGGCAGCTGCTGCCTCCCCTCACCCATGAGGAAGTGCTTGTCGTAAATCAGATCTATGAAGCCGCCGGGCTCTTCCGGGATGACCAGCCCCTAATCTTCGAACGCCCCTTTCGCGTCCCTCACCACAGCATTTCCCAGGCGGGCCTGGTGGGCTCAAAAAAAGGACGCCCCGGTGAGATTACCCTTGCCCACCTGGGCGTGCTGCTGCTGGATGAATTTCCTGAATTTAACCAGGCCGCCCTGCAGGGCCTGCGGGAACCCCTGGATCATAAGCAGATACAGATTTCCCGGGCGGAGCATACCATCACCTATCCCGCTGACTTTTGGCTGATTGCCACAGCCAATCCCTGTCCATGCGGCTATTACGGCAGCGATGTGCGCCTGTGCACCTGCAGTTCCCGGGATCTGAACCGCTACCGGCGCAAACTGCGGGGACCGCTCCTTGACCGGTTTGAAATTTTTACCTATCTGAGCCCCCTCTCCGAACAGGAGCTCCGTCTAGAAACAATCCCCTGGCCCCAGCAGAGGACCAAGGGAAAGGATGATAATTTAAAGAAGCCTGCCCCTGCCGAGGAGGCCATGAGCTTTCTCTACCAGGCCCAGGAGGGGCTGGAACTTTCCGTCAGAGGTTTTGAAAACACGCTCAAACTCGCAGGCACCATCGCCGCACTCGAGGGCTGTGCCCGCATAGAAGCCCGGCACATGGCGGAAGCGCTCCAATACCGCTTCGAGAACTGGCTGCATTTACTCTGCTGATCAGGCTTCCCAGGCCAAGTCTTCCTTGGCCACCTTCAGCACCACAGATGTGCCGGTGTTGTGGATTCCCGGGATCTCCCTCAGAGTGTCGACCAGGAACGTCAAGAGCTCGTCATTGCTGGCCACTACAACTTCTATGACCAAATCGTAATTGCCGGTGGAGAGGGCCACATAGCGAACCTCAGTGAGCTCTGCCAGCTGGGCGGCAATCGGCTGCAGCCTTCCCCGATCCACTTTCAGGCCGACGATGGCCACTGTCTGAAGACCCACCTTAAAGGGATTGGCAATGCCTACGATTTTCAAAAGGCCTTCATCCATCAATTTGGCCACCCGGCGCCTGACAGTACCCTCGGCCAGGCCCAGTTCGTTAGCGATGGTCAAAAAGGGCATGCGGCCGTCCTTCTGCAAAAGGCTGATAATCTCACGGTCAAACTGATCTAGCACAAATCCGCTCATCGCTGTACACCGTCCTTCTCCAGGCAGTGGCTGAATGGCGCCCAGTCATAAATCTGCTTGTGAATCTGCAGTACTATCGAAGTCTCTGTGCTGACGATTCCTTCAATCCTGGCAAACTGGTCATTGAGCAGCGTCACCAATTCGCTCCGGTTAGCCAGGACAACCATGGCCACCAGGTCATGGCCGCCGGTAGTCACCGCAAGGTAGCGCACTGCTTCAAGGCTTTCCAGCTCCTCGATGACGGAATCCATATGATGACGGTCAATCTTAAACCAAATGAAGGCGACAGTATCAAGTCCCATCTTCAAGGGATCCGTCACGCCTACCGTTTTCATGACGCCGTTTTCTTCCAAGCGCTTGACACGCTTGCGAATGGTGCCTTCCGAAACCCCTAGATAGGCTGCCAAAGTCACAAAGGTCATGCGCCCTTCCTGCTGCAAATGTGCTAAGATCTTCTTGTCCAGCTCATCCAAAACATGCGGCTGCACTATGCCTCACCCCTCTGCCTTACTTATTCCATCATTTTAACTATTGATTTCTACGAAAAGGTTAATATTCCTTGTCTACATATCAAATTTTTCCGCAGAAAAAAGACTCGCCGCATCTCAAAGCAAGTCTTTTCTCCCTATGGGCGGTAAACCTATCGTTTGCGGATCAAGTCCTGCAAAAAGCGTTTTACAGTGTCCCACATCACCTGAAACCAGTTTCCTCTGGCGACATCCTCCGCAGCCAGAAGCGGAACTTGCTTGCTCAGCTGGTCTTGAACGTATATGCTTAACACCCCAACCTGGCTGCCCTCCTGCACAGGGGCCTCCAGTTCCCTGGTCTGAATGCCCAGGCTGACGTTTTTGTCAATGCTTTTTGGCACCGTAATAATCGGTTCACTGATGGTAATGCCCACCTGAGACTTTTTCCCCTTGTATACAGTGGCTTTCTTGTCCTCCAGCAGGCGCGAAATATTGACCAGGTCAAAGTTCTTGTAGCCGTAATTGAGGAGGGTGGTCATCTCCTGTTCCCGCTTGGCCTCGCTGGCTGCTCCGAGTACTACGCCGATCAGGCGCCTGTTGTTCTGCACCGCAGTGCCCACCAGGTTGTAGCCTGCCACCTGCAGATGGCCTGTTTTCAGCCCGTCAGCCCCCTCATAGGTGCGCAGCAGTCCGTTGCGGTTGGTCTGCACAATGGGCTGCCTGCTGGAACGGGGCTGATAGGAGAAGGACAGTTTCTGGTGGAAGGCTGTGGCTTCAGGATGGTCCTTGAGATAATGGTGGACCAGAATCGCTATGCCTTCAGCGGTGATTGAGTTTTCCGCGGACAGCCCGTGAACGTCGACGAAATGCATATCCAAGTTCAGCGCCTTGGCCTTCTCGTTCATCTTGCCCACAAAAACCTCCTGGCTGCCGGAAATTGCTTCAGCCAGCGCTACACAGGCGTCATTGCCCGAGACAATTGCAATGCCTTCAAGCAGCTGCTCAATGGTGACCACTTCGCCAGGTTCCAGAAACATCTTGGAACCGGTCATGCGCCAGGCTGCTTCGCTCACTGTAGTGGTGTCCTGCAAGCTGAGCCGCCCTGACGCCACCTCATCCAGTGCCACATACATAGTCATGATCTTCACCAGACTGGCAGGAACATGGGGCTCCTTGCCGTTTTGGGAGAACAGAATCTGCCCCGATTCAAAATCCCAGAGGACGGCGGATTTCGCCTCCAGTTCAAAGGGCAGCGTTTGTTGAGCTAGGGTTGCAGCTGGAAAAGCAGTAAGAAAAAGCATGATTAAAATAAGGCCGATAAATTTACGTTTCATTCAAAAGCTCCCTTCACCCAGTTAAATCTGTAACCAGCCCCGGCAGGGCTGATTCCGATCACATCAAAACGCACATAGGGCACCTCGCCGGGAAACCTGTCGTAATTCTGCAAAAAGGCTTCTGCCACCCGCCTGATCTTCTGCATCTTCGCCGCAGTTACCTGCTCGAGGGCGGTTCCCCATCTTTCCGATGTACGGAACTTAACCTCTATAAAGACCAGGTACTTGCCGTCTTCCATGATCAGGTCAATTTCACCGATCCGCATCCGATAGTTGGCTGCGACGAATTTGAGGCCCTGCCCGGCCAAGTACTCCCTGGCCAGCTTTTCGCCTAGGTTCATAGGCCCCCTGCCAACTTGAAGGAATCGCGGTGCAGTGGGCAGCGTCCGTGCTTTGCAATCATCTCCCGGTGCTCTTTAGTAGCATATCCCTTATTCTGACCAAAATTGTACACAGGATAGATTTCATGGTACTTGTCCATAAGCCTGTCCCTTTCCACCTTAGCCACGATGCTAGCTGCCGCGATGGAAATCGATAGATTGTCGCCTCCGACAACGGCCCGTTGCGGCCAGGGCAGGCTGGGAATTTCCAGATTTCCATCGATCAGGCAAATATCAGGGGGCTCCGGCAGATTTTCCAAAGCCCGCCGCATTGCCAGAAATGTGGCCTGCAGAATATTCAGCTCATCAATTTCGCTGACAGTGGCCAGCCCTACGCCAACATGGCAAGTGCCTAATATTTCTTCGTAGGCGAGCTCCCTTTTTCTAGGGGAGAGACGTTTCGAATCGCGGATTTCAACCGAAAAACTGTCCGGCAAAACTTGCACTGCAGCAGCAACAACCGGGCCCGCTAAGGGTCCGCGCCCAGCCTCATCCACTCCAACAATCCGCAGATAGGACAGATCCTGTAAGCTAGTTTCTATAGTCCGCATCTTCCAATGCACCCCCCAGTTTATCAAGGGTAATCGCCCCAAGCTTGCCGGTGCGAAAATCCTTGAGCACAACTGCGGCAGCCTGATGCAAGTCTACAATGCCCCCCCTAAGCAGGCAGCCCCGCCTGCGGCCGATTTCTTCCAAAGGGCTGCTCCCTTGGTCAAAGCTGCCGTAACGCTCCTCCAGGGCCTGGGGATACTCTGCCTGCAGATACTCCAGAAACCACCAGACAATCTCCACCGGATCCACTACCTCATCCCTGATGGAAGCTACCAGCACCAGCCGCTTGGCAGCTTCCTGATCCTCAAACTTGGGCCAGAGCAGACCCGGGCTGTCCAGCAGCTGCATACCCGGGGCGGAGAGCCACTGCTTGCCTCTGGTCACTCCCGGACGAGCCCCTACTGCCGCCCCTCTCCTGCCGGTGAGGCCATTGATCAAGGTGGACTTGCCTACATTGGGGATCCCCGCAACCAAGAGGCGGGGCAGGCGCCTCAGCTGAGGAAAAGTCTTTCCAACCCACTGCCTGATTTCTTTCAGACCCTGGCCGCGCAAAAGGTTGGCGGCAACAACGCTTTCACCCTGAGCCTGCCAGTACTCCTTCCAGCCTTCTGTGGCCTGGGGATCGGCCAGATCCGCCTTGGTGAGGACAATCAGGCGCGGCTTGGCAGTAAGCTCTGCCAGCTCGGGATTGCGGCTGCTCACAGGCACCCTGGCATCGGCCACCTCTAGGAGACCGTCCACCAGTTTCAGTTCTTCCCTGATCATCCTTTTGGCCCGGGTCATATGCCCGGGATACCATTGAATGGTCATGATGAAGCTTCAATCCTTTCCAGCACCCGGGGGACAGTAAGCACCTCGGCCTGGCCCAGGGGCCAGTAAATGAACAGTGCCCTGCCAACCAGGTTCTTCCTAGGCACAAAGCCAACGTCGGGATAGCGGCTGTCGTCGCTGTTGCGTCTGTTGTCGCCCAGCACAAAGTAATGCCCCTCCGGAACCAGCACCGGACCGAACGTCGGCGCACTGTATGTTCCGTAGGTGGGCCCGTTAATGTAGTCTTCGTCCAGGCGCAGCCCATTGATGTAGAGCAGGCCGTTCTTGATGGCTATCTCATCCCCCGGCAGCCCGATAATCCGCTTGATGAACTTGCGGCGCTGATCCCCAGGGTAGCGAAAGACCACAACCTCGCCCCGGATCGGTTCCCGGAAGCGATAGGACACTTTCTCCACCAAAAGCCTCTGGCCGTGATAGAGCGATGGCTCCATAGAGCTGCCCTCCACCAGGAAGGACTGTGCCACAAACGCAATAATCAGCGCTGCTATGACTGCGGATATGAGTAAAGCTTCTATGTATTCTCTAAGCTCAGACTTAGCCATCTGCCTGCCTCCGCTTCAGCTGAATGTGAAAAAGAGGAGTGTGCACCACTCCCCTTAGGGTTGCCATACCCAACGCTACAGGCGGCGCTCCTTGATACGGGCGGCTCTGCCTGAACGTTCTCTGAGATAGTACAAACGGGCCCGACGCACCTTACCGCGGCGAATAACTTCGATTTTTTCAATCCTGGGTGAATGAAGGGGCCAAGTTCTTTCTACGCCCACACCCTGGGAGATTTTTCTCACCGTAAAGTTCTCGCTAATTCCGCCGCCTACACGCCTCAAAACGACGCCTTCAAAGACTTGAATTCTTTCGTTAGAGCCTTCCACAACCTTAACGTGGACACGCACAGTATCACCAGCACCAAACTGGGGATGATCAGAGCGAAGCTGTTCGTTTTCAATTACATCAATCAGATTCATTGTCATTTACCCTCCCCTCAGCGGAATACTCTTCAGCCAACTCCCGGAGGAGCCGGCGTTCTTCCGTTGATAACTCTTTTTTTGCTAATAAATCGGGTCGACGCTCAAGCGTTCGACGCAAGGCCTCCTTCAGCCTGTAACGGGCAATTCTTTCGTGATGGCCGCTTAAAAGAACCTCCGGCACATGCAGCCCCCGAAACTCAGCCGGCCTTGTATAATGCGGATGATCCAGCAGACCATCCTGAAAGGAGTCTTGCCTGAAGGAGGATTCATCGCCGAGGACCCCCGGCAGAAGCCTGGCAACCGCATCTACGACTACCATGGCCGGCAGTTCTCCTCCTGTTAAAACATAATCTCCTATGGACAGTTCAAAGTCAACCCAGTGCTGCCTAACCCGCTCGTCAATCTCCTCGTAGTGTCCGCTCAACAGAATCAAGCGCGGCAGCTTGGCCAATTGCTCCGCCAGCTGCTGATTGAACGCCTGCCCCTGCGGTGACATGTAGATGACGGGTGTGTCAGAGTCACCCCTCACTGATTCGATGGCCCGGGCCAGCACATCGGCTTTCAGCACCATGCCGGCACCTCCGCCGTAGGGGGTGTCATCGACAATCCTGTGCTTATCAAGGGCAAAGTCACGAATGTTCCAGATATCTACGGACACAAGCCCGCTTTTCCGGGCTTTCCCCAGGATACTGGCGCTCAAAGGCCCGCTGAACATCTCTGGAAACAAGGTGAGGATGTCAAAGTGCATGTCATACCTCCATTTATTCGAGCAAGCCGTCAAGCAGTTCTACCAGGACATAACCGTCTTCAGGCCTGATCTCCAGCACCACTTGGGGAATAACAGGGATGAGAATTTCCTTGAGCTTGGTCACGCCGGCATAAGGCCTGATTACATAGACATCATTAGCACCTGTCTGCAGCACATCTGTGATTACCCCCAGCTTTTCACCGGAGACCGTCCTGCATTCCAGGCCGATGAGCTGAAACACGTAGTAGCGACCGGGCGGCAATGGCTCCAACTCGTCTGTGCTGAGCTTGATCAGCATGTTGCGCAGACCCTCAGCTTCAGAGATATTGTCTATACCCTCAAGTTTAAGAACTATTGCACCTTTGTGTTCACGGGAACCTTCAACGGCAAAATCTCCAAAGGGTTCCGGTGAATGCTCCTCAAAGAGACGCACGCTTTCCATCTCAAAAAAGCGCTCGGGCCGTTCAGTATAGGGAATAACCTTCACTTCGCCCCGATTGCCCTGAGGAGAGACAATTTCGCCAATCACAACGTACTTAGCTTCTTTCATCGATCTCCACGTGGACCTGGACTCCGGACTTGATGGCCGATGCCTTTACCACGGTGCGAATAGCCTTGGCTATCCTGCCGCCTTTGCCAATGAGGCGTCCCATATCTTCCGGGGCAACATACATGGTATAGACAGTCTCATGTCCCTTGTCGCGAGCTTCAACCACTACCTGGTCCGGGTTATCTGCAAGAGATTTCCCAATGAACTCTACCAAGTTCTTCACACTTACACCCCCTATCCCTGTTTACGGGATGCGGCAAATTTCTCCATCACTCCAGTCTTCTTCAACAGCGCCTTTGCTGTATCGGAGGGCTGGGCACCCTTTTGCAGCCAATCCAGGGCCTTTTCTTCATCGATTTTAAGCTCTGCCGGTTCTGCAATCGGGTTGTAGATACCTAGAGTATCAATGAAAGCGCCGTCACGGGCTGCTCGGGAATCAGCCACTACTAATCTGTAAAAGGGCCTCTTCTTTGCACCCATTCTCTTCAAACGAATTTTCACTGCCATCTGCTTTCACCTCCTGCCAGCATATCGTGGTGCAGAATGCTCAGCATTCTGCAAAGATTTATTGAAACAGGGAAAACATTCCCTTTCTTCTGCGCCCGCGGGATTTACCCATGGAAGCGCCAGAAAACTGTTTAAGCATTTGTTTGGTTTGGCTGAACTGCTTCAGCAGCCGGTTTACATCCTGAATGCGGGTGCCTGAGCCGGCAGCAATCCTCTTCCGCCTTGACCCGCTGATAATCTCCGGCCTGCGCCGCTCCTGGGGGGTCATGGACTGGATAATTGCTTCAATCTTTTTCAGGTGGGATTCATCCACTTCCAGGTTCCGCAGCTGCTTCGCATTACCCAGTCCGGGAATCATGCCGATCAGCTGATCAATCGGCCCCATTTCCTTCATCTGGTTCAGCTGCTCCTGGAAATCCTCCAGGGTAAACTCAGCTTCCCTCAGCTTGGCAGCCATCTTTTCCGCCTTTTCTTCATCAACCGCGGCAACCGCCTTTTCGATGAGGGTGAGCATATCGCCCATGCCTAAAATCCTGGAGGCCATGCGGTCCGGATGGAAGGGTTCCAGGCCGTCCATCTTCTCGCTCACACCGACATACTTAATGGGCTTGCCGGTGACAGTCTTGACTGAAAGGGCTGCACCGCCCCTGGCATCTCCGTCGAGCTTGGTGAGGACAATGCCGCCGATATCCAGGCGCTCATTGAAGCTCTTGGCCACATTCACGGCATCCTGGCCGGTCATGGCATCCACGACAAGCAGAATCTCAGACGGACTTACTGCATCTTTAATGTTGACCAGCTCTTCCATGAGCTCCTCATCTACATGCAGGCGCCCGGCTGTGTCAATCAGCACCACATCATTATTGTGGCTCTGGGCGTGGCTGCAGGCCGCCTTGGAAATATCCACCGGGTTTTGCTCCCCCATGGTGAAAACCGGAATCTGGATCTGTTCCCCAAGGGTCTGGAGCTGTTTGATAGCTGCAGGACGATACACGTCGCAGGCGACTAGCAAAGGTCTGTGTCCCTGAGCTTTGAGCATGCGGGCCAGCTTGCCGGAAGTTGTGGTCTTGCCTGAACCCTGCAGCCCCACCATCATAATCACGCTGGGAGGTTTGGAGGACAGCGTCAGCTTCGCCTGGGTTCCCCCCATCAGCTGCGTCAGCTCCTCGTTAACAATGCGGATCACCTGCTGACCTGGGGTGAGGCTGGTCAGCACCTCCTGGCCGGTGGCCCGTTCCTTGACATGGGAGATAAAGTCCTTCACCACTTTATAGTTAACGTCAGCCTCTAAGAGGGCCAAGCGTATTTCCCGCAGAATTTCGTCTACATCTTTTTCACTGAGTCTGCCTTTGCCACGTAACTTGCGCATCGTTTCCTGCAGGCGGGCTGATAAGTTTTGAAAAGCCATGTACTCCCCTCCTAACTGGTTTGCTGCGCCTTAAGTATCTCTTCCATGGCAGCCAAATAGGCCTGACAGTTTCCATTATCCCTGCGGCACAGCTCGATGAGCTCAAGCAGCTCACGGTACAGTTCCTGTCGCCTGGTGTGCTTTTCCACCAGGCCAAGCTTGCTTTCCAGCTCTTCGAGGATGGTTCCAGTGCGCTTTAAAATGTCATGCACAGCCTGCCTTGACACATCCAGCTCTTCACCGACCTCTCCCAGTGACAGATCTTCGTGAAAGTACATCTCAAAGACGTCCTGCTGGCGTTCGGTGAGCAGTGGACCATAGAAGTCAAACAGTAAAGCCATGCGCAGTGTGTTATCCATCGTATCCACCTGTTAAGCATTTTTACTTTACACTACCCTAGTATAGTCAGTGTCTCAGTCGTTGTCAAGCACTT
>JAAYSR010000106.1 GCA_012518325.1 Bacillota bacterium | reverse complement strand
TGGTCAAGGGGCAGGATCAAGTCAGGAGGGGTGCCTTGGAGGGAGTACAGCTCCTGTTTGGCACCCTCTGCCAGGTCGGGCACGGAGCTGAGCAGCGCCCAGGTATAGGGGTGCTGAGGATTGTAAAAGACCTCAGCGGTGGTTCCCCGCTCCACAATGCGACCCGCATACATGATTTGAATTCGATCAGCTAAGTGTGCTACAACACCGAGATCGTGCGTCACCAGGATGATTGCCGTATTCATTCTTTCTTTCAGATCCGACAGCAGATCCAGAATCTGGGCCTGAATTGTCACATCCAGGGCTGTTGTCGGTTCATCGGCAATTAAGATGCTCGGCTGGCAGGACAGGGCTATGGCAATCATCACCCTCTGGCGCATTCCGCCGGAGAGCTGATGGGGATAGGCGTCAGCCCTCTTTTCCGGGTCGGGAATGTCCACCATTCTGAGCATCTCTACCGCTTCAGCCCTTGCTTCCTCCTTGCTCAGGCCCTTGTGCAGGATGAGACTTTCCATGATCTGCTTGCCGCAGGTCATGGTGGGGTTGAGGGATGTCATGGGGTCCTGGAAAATCATAGCGATATCATTGCCCCTGTACTGCTGCAGGCGCTTTTTATCCATAGCCAGGACATCTTCGCCCCGATAAACTATTTCCGAACCTTCTTTAATCGTGCCAAAGGGTTCCTGCAAAAGGCGCATTAACGCTTTGGCGGTAACAGTCTTTCCGCAGCCGGACTCACCAACAAAGGCTAGGGTTTCACCGCGGTGCAGTTCAAAATCCACGCCCCGCACAGCCCTGACCTCGCCTACATAGGTATTGAACGACACCTTTAGGTTTTTGACTGATAAGAGTTTTTCCAATGATTCCACCTACTTCCTTAACCGCGGATCCAGGGCGTCCCTGAGTCCGTCACCTATCAGCGTAAAGCACAGCATTGTCAAGGCGATCATCAGTGAAGGGAAGAGCAGCTGATAGGGATAGAAGATAAACCGGCTTTGCGCGGCGGATGCCAAAGCACCCCAGCTGGTGTCGGGGGGCTGCACGCCCAAACCAATAAAGCTTAAGAACGCTTCGCCGAAGATGTACCCTGGGATGTCAAAAGTGATGGCGACCAGCACCACACCAAGGGTGTTAGGGATCATGTGCCTGACAATGATCTTCCACGGCCTTACACCGAGGGCCCGGGCAGCCATGATATACTCCTGGGCTTTGACCTGGAGCATTTGTCCCCTCACGATCCGGGCAATACCGCACCAGCCTGTGAGGGTCATTGCCAGAATCAGCGTAAAGATGCTGCTGCTTTGCAGAATGACTGAAAGTAAAATGACAACAATTAAATAGGGTACGCTGATGAGTACCTCTACAATCCTCATCATAATGTCATCCACTATGCCGCCGAAGTAAGCGGCGATGCCCCCATAGATTGAACCTATAAAGGAAGCGACAAAGGCACCGATCAGCCCGATGGCCATTGAGATGCGGCCGCCCTGCCACACTCTGGCGAAGAGATCCCGGCCAAGCTGGTCTGTCCCGAACCAATGCTCCCTGCTGGGCGGCTGGTTGCGGACTGAACCGTCAATGCGGGCATAATCGTATCCACTGATTGCGGGACCGAAGATTACAAAGAAGACCATAATGGTCAGGATAATCAAAGCCAGAGTGGCAATTTTGTTCTCTCGAAATCTGCGCCAAGCGTCCTTGAAATAGCTGACCCGGGGCCGGCCCAGCCGCTCGGCGTCTGTTACTTCGACTCCAATATGCGTAAAATCTTCTCTTGCTAAGTTTTGCACCAACACCACCCCCTAGTTCTTTTCTGGCGCAACTCGAATCCTTGGATCCACCAACATGTAGATTAGATCGACAAGGAGCTGTGCAATAACAAACAGTACTGCGTAGAAAATCGTTGTTCCCAGAATCATGGAGTAGTCATTGTTGTTGATGGAACTGATATAGTAAAAACCGATTCCGGGAATGCTGAACATCCGCTCCACCAAAAATGAACCAGTAAAGATGCCTACGATTCTGCCGGCCAACAGCGTGATCGAAGGCAAAGCAGAATTGCGCAGCACATGCTTGCGAATGACATTAAACCTGCTGAGGCCTTTGGACTCTGCAGTGAGCACGTAGTCCTGGTTGAGGGTTTCCAGCATGCTGGATTTAAAGTAGCGGGCATAGGTGGCAATGGGGCCCAGGGCCAAAACCATAATCGGCAGCACCATGTGTTTCGATTCTCCCCAACCTGAAGTGGGGAACCAGCCCAGCTTAACCGCGAAAAAGTACTGAAGCAGCGCGGCCAGGACAAAAACGGGAATTGTCACACCCAAAATTGCAATAAACATCACTATATAGTCGGGCCACTTGTTTTTATAAAGCGCCGCGATGATCCCCAAAAAGATTCCTATTGACACTCCGATAACCAGGGCAATGCCGCCTATTTTAGCGGATACAGGCGAAGTGTTTGTAATAGTTTCGCTGACCGAACGGCCGGGGTAGACTACGCTCTCACCTAAATCTCCCTGCAGCAGGTTTTTCATGTAGACAAGGTATTGGGTAAAGAGCGGCTTATCCAAGCCGTATTTGGCGTAATAGTTTGCCCGTGTCTGCTCCGGCAGCCCGCGGGCCATGTGGGCGAGGGGGTCACCGGGAATGCTGCGCATGAGGAAAAAAGTCACAGTAATAATGATGAAGATGGTCACGAACATGTAGCCAATTCTTCGGGCAATATATCTGAGCATACAACTGCCTCCTTCCATATTTCTTTGAGGCTAAAAAAGCCATGGCAATCTTCTTGCCAAGAGAGAAGGCATTGGATTGCCATGGCAACTTACTGCTTGAAACTGTCTGACAAACCTCTATCTGCCTGAAGTGTAGACGTACTTAAAGCCCATGCTGGAAAAACCAAGGGTCGAGTAGCCGTGTACGTAGTTTTTCACGAATTGGTTGACCCTGGCGGTAGCCAGCGGCGATGCGACTGCTTCTTCCCTAAGCAGGATGTTCTCTGCTGCAATATAGTACTCTAATCTCTTCTGCTCATCCATTTCCACTGCGGCTTTAAAGATCAGCTCGTCAAACTCTTCGTTGGCCCAGCCGGTTTCGATCATGTCGAATTCCGACACGAACAGGCTGAGTACATCGTAAGGATCGTTGTAGTAGGCGCCCCAGCCCATGAAGCCGATCTGGTAGTTGCCTTTCTGAACGTTGTCATAGAAGATGCCCCATTCAGAGAAGCTGATCTGCAGGTTGACACCGAGTTCGTAGCGGTAGACTTGCTGCAGGTATTCACCGAGGTTGCGGAACCATTCATCTGTTCCGGCCAGGCTGAAGGTGACCTTGAGTTTGGAAGGATCGTTGCCTAAACCAAGCTCTTCCATGCCCTGAAGCAGCAGATCCTTGGGAGTTCTGCCCTCGGCCTTAAGTTCGTCGATCATCTCCTGGATGATGTCGCCGGCTGCTTCACGGTAGTTGATGTTGCCTACGGAGATGGTTGGAACAACCCAGCCATAGGTTGGCACACGCAGTCCGCCAAAGGCCATCTCGTTGATGTCTTCCCGGTCAATGGCCAGCATAAATGCCTTGCGGATATTGGCGTTTTGGAACAGCTCGTCCCTGGCGTTAAAGAACGCATAGGTCAGGGTAGCTGAGGTATAGGAGTTGTAAACAACGTCATCTCTCTGGTTGAAGCGGTCGATCCACTCTTGGGCGCCGGTGCCTACAAAGTCAATCTCGCCGCTTTCGAAAGCGTTGTAGTAAGTGGTTTGATCTGGCATAATGAACCAGGTGACCCGCTCTAGGTTGACGTTGTCAGCATCCCAGTACTGGTCATTTTTCACAACTTCGATTACGCTGTTGTGAACCCATCTGCTGAGCTTGAAGGGACCATTGCAGATGGTGTACTCAGCTTCGGAGCCGTAGCGCTCTCCCCATTCCTCGATCTTGTCCTGGCGCTGAGGATAGTAAACAGTGGCATTCATCATGGACAAGAAAGACGGCAGGGGCTCAGTCAGTGTGATTTCCAGAGTCTTCTCGTCAATCGCCCTTACACCGAGCTCCTCAACGGGAAGTTCCCCTCTGTTGACTTCAGCAAAATTCTTGATAGGGGCGAGGAAGTAGCTGTTGGGCGAACCAGTTTCAGGAGCCGAGCTTCTCCGCAGTGAATAGACGTATTGATCAGCGGTAACAGGCACTCCGTCTTCCCACTTGTTGTCGCCAAGGTAGAAGGTCCAGACCGTTCCATCCTCATTGCTTTCCCATTTGTAAGCATCACCGGGGGCCAGGAAGTAATCGCCATCGCGCTCTTCCATCCGGATCAGGCCTTCCATCGTGTTGATCATGATGGTGCTGGAATAGGTGTCGGAACGGAGGCTGATGTCCAAAGTGGACGGGTTGGCCACCAGATACGAGTTAATGTACTGCTCTGGATCGAGAGGGTGCTTAATTTCAGGTGCACTGGCACTGACAGCCCACGAAGCCAGAACAACTGTGAACAGCGCAACTAGTGTGAATACATGCTTTCGACTTAGTTTCTTCAAGTGCAAATCCTCCCTTTATTATTTTTGCTCGTTAACAGCAAGCTGTCTTTCTAAATGCTCACCTCCTAATTGACCCTTGCAACTAACAGATACTTATATACTTTTACGCTGACCCCTCAATTCCTGTACTAAATTAATTTTTTAACAATATCCAATTTTAGTAACAGGCGTGAACTTTTGCTCTATATAACCAACTTAGACCGTCAGTATGGATTTCAAGGGTTGCAGTTCCTTGGCATAATGCAATATAATGTTAGCAAGAGAT
>JAAYSR010000105.1 GCA_012518325.1 Bacillota bacterium | reverse complement strand
GCTGCAGTAAGGGCAATAATAGCTGTAAATGCGCCTAGGAGCGCCAGCAGGAACAGAAAACGGACCATATTTAGCTGGGTCCGTTTTACATGTGCTTGGCTGCTTTCGGGCATGGATCACACCCCCAAGAAAAACAAATCAAGTCTGAGGATCAGTCTAGTTCGTCGGACTCCAATACCTCTGCAACTCTGGCAAACTCTTCATCATCTTCGATATCCATCACAAACTCATCCCCATTCTCGTCAACCATCACCTTGAACACAAAAGCATGCTCATTCGGATCATCCT
This sequence comes from Bacillota bacterium, assembly GCA_012518325.1. Lineage (GTDB taxonomy): Bacteria > Bacillota > Limnochordia > Darwinibacteriales > Darwinibacteriaceae > UBA5420. The sequence continues at coordinate 19,426 of JAAYSR010000105.1, read as the reverse complement.
GGGGTGTTACAACAACATAGACCTGCTCATCGATTTCCAGGTACTCCAGTACAGTAAAAACGTGTTCATTGTCGTCTTCGTCAATCAGAGTGATAATCTCGTCCAGCTCATCATAGTCATACCCGTCGTGGTTGTGAGACATGAAATCTCCTCCTTCTGGATCTAGCCTTTACTGCTTACGATCCAAATATGCTTGCAGAATTAACGCAGCTGCCACCTTGTCGATGACCAGACGGCGCTTGGCACGACTGACATCACCTTCCAGCAAAATGCGTTCTGCCGCCGCGGTAGAATACCGCTCATCCCAATATTCTACCGGCAGCCTGAATTCCCTTTCCAATTCCCTGCCAAACTCGCGGATTTTATCCGCTTCCGGCCCAAAGCTTCCATCGGTGCGGATTGGCAGGCCTACAACAAATTTCTCAACTGCGTACTCCTCAACCAGATCCTTAAGTGCAGCATAATCCTTTTCCTTTGATGTGCGCCTAATCACAGTGACACCCTGGGCCGTCCAGCCCATGGCATCACTGACTGCAACGCCAATTGTCTTTTCGCCCACATCTAAACCTAACAGTCTCATGACACGGCTCCTTTAAATCACCTTGATGGCAAACTCCGGACAGCTTGCACCGCAATAGCCGCAAAAAACACATTTCTCACGGGTGACGACCCTTGCTTTCCCATTTTCAAGCTCCAGCGCACCGTTGGGACAGGCCCGAACACAGGCACCGCAGCCGATGCACCAATCGTCAATATGCAGGCGCCTGGTGGTCACCTGCGGTGCAGGCAAATCCCGCCTGCCCTGAAAGAAGGCCACGTTATTCTCCACTTCGTCCACCGTTTTCATACCCACGGCAATGGAGTGAATCTCCTCCTTGTCCAGCAGATATTCAAGGGAGGAAGCCCAGTCTGCAAGGAGGTGCCCGCCTCCCAAGGGTTTCATGGCGATAATGCCCTTGCCGAGGCCTGCAGCCCTTTCAATTGCCCTGATCATGTCCTCTCTGTTCCCCCCCTGGATACCGATTCCGGTTCGGTTGATCAAAGGAGAGATTATATCGATTTCAGGGATTTCACTGGCGGCTGTAACACCTTCCACAAAATGGGTTGAGATCCCCACCGCTTGGACAATTCCTGCCTTCTTGGCCTCCCAGAGTACCTCCAGAGCCGGCCAGTGACCCCGCAGAGTATGGCTTGACTCCTGTTCGTGGAGCATAAAAAGAAGGAGACAGTTGGAGCCTAGGCCCTCTTTGGCCTGTTCAACGCTCCGGAGCATTCCCTCTCTCGTGTAGGCATAGGATTTTGTGGTAACCACTATGGGGCGATCTGATTCATAATCCTGCAATGCCAGGCGAATATGCTCATAAGTGCGATACAACTCAGCAGTATCTACAAAATTCACACCCAGCTCAAAAGCCCTGCGGAGAACATTGCTCCCCTGCTGAGGAGAAAGGCCCCTTTGTAAGGGGCCCATGGTCAAAGCGCCAAAACATAAGCGTGAAACATGCAGGCCTGTTCGGCCCAACTCTCTATATTCCAACGTTGATCTTCCTTCTACAGCCGTTTGAACAATACGCCAAGGGTTTGGGGACCGCAATGGCTGGCAATTGTGCAGCCTGCTTCTGTAATTAAGATTTCCTCAAAGCGGGCTTTTTCTTCGACTATCGAGCGTACCATGTCCACCAGTTCCGGGTCACAGCCCGCGGATGTAATAAACATGCGGCTCGGATCCAGAACAGAAGGATCATGCAGGCGATCCTGCACATACATTCTCAGGGCCTTTTCAATAACGCCCCTGTACTTTCTCCCTACGATCATAGCTCCATCGCGCACTTCGATGCAGGGCTTCAATCGCAGAATCTTCGCTCCCTGGGCGGTTATGCCGGAACAGCGCCCGCCCCTTGCCAAGTAATCCAGAGTGTCGATTACAAAGCTGGCATCGATCTTCGCTCTGATCTCCTCGAGCCGTGCCCTAATTTCCTGAAGCTCCACACCATTTTCTGCCATGAGAGCAGCCTCATAGACCAGATGACCGCTTCCCGTCGATAGATTCTTCGAATCAACAATCTCCACACCGGAAAAATCTTGAGCAGCCAACAATGCATGATTATAACAAGAAGAAAAACCAGAACCTAAACAGATATGAATAACCTGATCCCCGCCGGCAGTTAAGCTTTGAAAATGCTCCTGGTACTCATAGACATTCACTGCCCCGGTCACACACGTCTTGCCTTGCTCCACGTAGCGGAAGACATCTTCCGACTTGATATCGACTCCGTCTCTGAATACTTCTTCACCTACAGTAATGCTCAGGGGTATGATTGCAATGTTAAACCGCTCAATGATTTCTGGTGATAGATCACACGTACTGTCTGCACTAACTCGTATCATGACCACCCATACTCCTTACTCCACGTGTCTAAGATAATGTCTCACCAACTCTTCGAGGATGATATCCCTCTCGATCTGTAAGATGAGGGAACGTGCATTTTTATGGCTGGTAATGAATGTGGGGTCTCCCGAGATAAGGTAGCCGACAATTTGACCGTAGGGGTTGTACCCCTTATCCTGCAATGCTTCATTCACGTGCTCCAAAACAGTCCTGACCGCGGCGGAATCTTTTTCGAACGCCTGGTAACTGAACAGCGCCGTCTTATCATGAGCATCACCCATTGTATCCCCCCTCTTACACACTCCTGCTAAATTCTATTCTCGAACTACTTGCTGATTCCCTCCAAATGCGCTCTAAAGAATTCTAAACCGCTTTCCAGCGCCTCAGCGAGTTTCTCAGGGCGGCTGCCCCCTGCTTGGGCCATATCCGGCCTTCCTCCCCCTCCTCCTCCGCAAATTTGGGCTGCCTGTTTAACAACCTGGCCTGCGTGAAGTCCTGTCTGTGTCAAGGATTTAGACACCATGCTGAGCAGCAGCACCTTGTTTTCGCTCTTGGCACCGAGCAAAATTGCAGCCGGATCGAGGCGATCCCGAATCCGATCTCCTAGGGTTCGCAGATCTTCAGCCTGTTCAGCCTGGACTTCTGCCACGACAATGTAAGCATCTCCCGCCTTGACTGCTCCAGCTACCAGAGAATCCAGTGCCGCCAGGACATTTTGCTTCTTAACACTGGCCATTTCCTTCTCAAGCTTGCGATTGGACTCCAGGAGCTTCTCAACCGTCTCCGGCAGCTCGTCAACGGGAACCTGCAGTTTGGAACGGACACCTTCGAGAATCCTTTCCTGGGTGCGAACATATGCCAGAGCCTGGCTGCCGGCGACAGCTTCAATCCGGCGCACACCCGCGGCTACACTTCCCTCGGAGAGTACCTTAAACAGGCCAATCTCTCCTGTAGCACTGACGTGTGTGCCTCCGCACAGTTCCAGAGAATGCTCTCCCACCTGAACCATCCGCACTTCCTGTTCATACTTCTCGCCAAACAGGGCCATAGCACCCTGCTTCTTGGCACTTTCCAAATCTGTAATGGTGGGGATCACAGGCGAATTCTGCAAAATCTCCTCATTCACCTGGTCTTCAATTCTTCTCAGCTCGGCATCGCTGACCGCCTGGAAATGCGTAAAGTCAAAACGCAGGCGATCCGGACCCACATAGGAACCGGCCTGATTCACATGGTCGCCTAGAACATCTTTCAGCGCCCGGTGCAAGAGGTGGGTTGCTGTATGATGCCGTGCGGTTGCCTTCCGATGGTCCTGGCCGATTTTCGCCTGAGCAGTGCTTCCTACAGCGATGTAGCCGTCTTCAACCACACCGAGGTGACTAATCAGGCCGCGCACAGGCAAACGCACATCATTAATCCGCACCCGACCTGTTTCTGTTTCGATGACTCCTTGATCCGCCACCTGGCCGCCGCCCTCGGCATAAAACGGCGTCTTCTCTAACACCACGGCTGCCTGCTGACCCTCTTCTGCCCTGTCTACGGCGTGCGAATCCACAATGATGCCAACAATCCGGGTAGTTACATCGCCGTGCTCATAGCCTACGAAATCTGTGGTAACAGCTCCGGCCAGTTCCGTATACGCTGCCAAACTGCTGTCCAGGTAGCCATGCTCTGTCCGGGACTGCCTTGCCCTTTCCCTCTGGGCCTCCATAGCCTCCGCAAAGCCCGCTTCGTCCACACTGAAGCCTTCCTCGGCCAAAATCTCCCGCGTCAGGTCAATTGGGAATCCAAAGGTATCGTAAAGCTTAAAGACGTCTTTGCCCTCAATCTCAGTGAGGCCCCTTTCCTTGCCCTTTGCGACCAGTTCCTTCAGCAGGCGCATTCCCTGTTCCAGGGTTTCACCAAATCTCTGCTCCTCAAGGCCGACTACCCGGAAAATATACTCTTCCCGCTCCACAAGTTCTGGGTAGGCGCCTTTCATCTGTTCGACAACCCAGTCTGCCACCTTGTTCAGGAAAGGGCCCTCAATGCCTAGCAGGCGGCCGTGGCGGACTGCCCTGCGAATCAGCCTGCGCAGGACATAGCCTCTTCCCTCGTTGCTGGGCAGTACGCCATCTGCGACGAGGAAAGCAACCGCCCGCATATGATCCGCAATCACCCTCAAAGACACGTCAGCCTGAGGGTTTTCACCATAGACTACATCCGCGAGCCTTCCCACGCCGTCAAGTACAGGACGGAGATTGTCCACTTCAAAGATACTGGTCTTGCCTTGGAGAAGGGCCGCTACGCGTTCCAGCCCCATGCCGGTATCAATGCTCTTTTGCTCAAGGGGCGTATAGGTGTCGCCATCCTGATGAAACTGGATGAACACAAGATTCCAAAACTCAAAAAAGCGATCGCAATCGCACCCAGGTTTGCAGTCTGGGTCGTCGCAACCGAACTCTTTACCGCGATCAATATGGATTTCGGAACAAGGCCCGCAAGGTCCCGAACCCGTCTCCCAGAAGTTGTCTTCTTTGCCCAAACGGACAATCCGTTCAGCAGGCACACCCACATCGTTATGCCAGATCTCAAAGGCCTCGTCGTCATCGAGATAGATGGATACCCACAGCTTGTCTATGGGCAGCTGTAAATGCTCAACAACAAACTCCCAGCTCCAGGCAATGGCCTCTTTCTTGAAATAATCACCAAAGGAGAAGTTCCCCAGCATCTCAAAGAAGGTTCCATGGCGGTCCGTTTTGCCCACATTGTCTATGTCGGCTGTCCGAATACACTTTTGGCTCGTCGCTATTCTAGGGTGAACCGGTTTCTCTAAACCTAGGAACTGGCGCTTAAAGGGCACCATCCCAGCCACCGTCAGCAACAGTGTAGGATCCCCATGGGGAATCAAGGACGCGCTGGGCAGGATACGATGGTCCTTGCTTCTAAAAAATTCCAAAAACATAGTGCGAATCTGATCAACTGTATAACTCTTCATAGCGTACCGCTTCTGCGGTTCCCCCCATTTCTGCGTAAGGCAAAGCTTTCCTTAATTATCTCAATATTACCGAACTGCTACTACCTTGTCAACTCACAGCTGATGCGGACCTGGGCTGATGCGGACATCACTGGGCATAGGGCCTGCGCAAGAAAAAGAAGGCAAGCAGCACTCGGATAATCGCAGCAACGGGGATGGCCAGGAGCATGCCTAAGATACCCATGAGGTCTGCCCCAACGAAGACGGCGAAGATTACAACCAGGGGGTGCAAACCTACACGGTCACCGATCAGCTTTGGGGAGATGATTGCATTTTCAATCTGATTGGCAGCCACAAACAAGACCAAAACCCAGAACACGGTCAAAGGAGATTTAGCCAGGGCAAGGGCGGCCGCGGGAAGAAAGCCCAGGACAGGGCCGAAGTAGGGGATAATGTCAAAGAGGCCGGCAATGAATCCGATGAAAAGAGCATAGGGAATTCCCAAAAGATACAGTCCGCCGTAAGTGAACAAGCCCACAAACAGGCATACCAGGAGCTGGCCGCGGAGAAATCCATTCAGGGCAGCGTTGATTTCCTGAAGAATGTAAAGTGCGTCCCCCCGTTGTGCGGCAGGAATGTACCGCAGGACGTTTTCCCGCATCGCCTTATGGTCTCGGAGCATATAAAAAGCGAAAATAGGCGAGATCAGCAAGGAAGCGATATGGGTGAAAGCAGTCATCAGCACCTGCAGCAGCCTGCCGGCTAAAGCCTCGGTGGCTGCCTGAATCCGTTCCATGACAATGGTCAAAGCATCCCGGATCGTTGCCGGGAGCTGGATGCGCCTCAGGAAGCCCAATGCATCCTGGCCCAGGTCTCCCAGCTGCGATGCCTGTTCCGGCAGTTTCCGGGCAATCTCCTCCAAGTCCCTAAAGAAACTGGGCATGACCAGCCAAAAGGACACACCGGTCAGCACTGCCAGGATGGCATAGACCACAAGGATCGCCACAACCCTTGAGGCGCCCCTTTTTTCCACAGCCACTACCAGAGGATAGAGGATGTAGGCAATTAGCACTGCAAATAAGAAAGGGGTCAGTACAGTCCTGACCCGATAAAGAAAGGCAAGAGTTCCAAGGAGGATTAGTCCCCACCAGATCCGCTTCGACACCTTGCTCAGTCCATCCAGTTGTTAAGCTGTTCCATCTGTCCCCGGGCCTTCCTCGCCAAAGTTCTCCCTGTGCTCCGGACCTGCTTGGACACGTACCCTGTTTTCATGCTGTTCCCGATATAAATGCCAAGGGCCACGCCTACCAAACCCATTATCATCATGTTCCTGCCACTGGCCAACTCAATCACCTCGTTTTGTTTTCTAGGCTTTAGTTTCTCCAGTTAAGGCAAAAAAAATCACCGAGCATAAAGCCCGGTGATACATCTCTAGGAGGCTGAGCCGGCGGCCGCATTCTTGCGATAGTCTTCGATTGCGGCAACCAAAGCCTCTGCGGCAAGATTAGAACAGTGCATCTTCACGGCAGGAAGACCGTGCAGTTCTTCAGCAACCTGCTTATTTGTGATCTGCTCTGCCTCATCGATTGTCTTGCCAATGGCCATTTCAGTGATCACGCTGGAAGTGGCGATTGCTGCGCCGCAGCCAAAGGTTTTGAACTTTATATCAGTGATTACATCATTTTCTACCTTGATCCACAGCTTCATGATATCGCCGCAGCGGGCATTGCCCACCTCGCCTATGCCGTTGGCGTCAGGGATTTCTCCCACATTGCGCGGGTTGGTAAAATGATCCATTACTTTATCTGAATACACTTTGTTACCTCCTATCTTTGATAGAGCGGCGACATAGCGCGCAGACGCTCTACGATGACGGGTATTTCCTGCAGCACAAAATCTATGTCTGACTCCGTGTTGTCTCGCCCAAGGGTAAGCCGGAGCGAACCGTGGGCGATTTCATGACTCAAGCCCATAGCCAGAAGCACGTGGGACGGATCAAGGGAACCCGAAGTGCATGCGGAACCGCTGGAGGCGGCTATGCCCCGCAGGTCCAGGTTAAGCAGCATGGACTCACCCTCAATGTACTGAAAGCATACGTTGACGTTGTTCGGGAGCCGCTGCACTAAACTGCCGTTAACCTTGGTATGGGGAATTTTCTGCAGACCTTCCAGCAAACGGTCCCTGAGCCTAATCAGGCGGGCGTTCTCCTCTTCCCTGTCTACATGGGCTAATTCAAGAGCTTTTGCCAGACCCACAATGCCGGCTGTATTTTCAGTGCCTGCCCGGCGGCGCTTCTCCTGCGCCCCTCCATGAATCAAGGGATCCAGGCGGACTCCTTTGCGCACATAAAGTGCTCCAACACCTTTTGGACCATAGAGCTTGTGGGCTGAAAGGGACAGCATGTCAACCCCCAGCTCTTTTACATCAATATCCAGCACTCCTGCGGTCTGCACTGCATCTGTATGGAACAGGGCGCCGTGATTGCGCACAATCTCGCTGATCTCCCTGATGGGCTGGATAGTTCCTACTTCATTGTTCGCATGCATTATGGTAACCAAAGTTGTATCTGGCCGCAGCGCCTTTTCTACCTCAGCAGGACTCACCATACCTTCTTCGTCCACGGGCACAATGGTTACCTCAAAGCCTTGCTTTTTCAGCCACAGTACAGAGTCCAAAACAGCATGGTGCTCGACAGCACTTGTGACAATATGCCTGCCCTTCTTCTGATAAGCCCAGGCAGCACCTTTGATGGCCAGGTTTGCCCCTTCGGAACCTCCCGAAGTAAAGATAATTTCACTTGCCTCTGCACCCAAAATCTCACTAACCTTGTCACGGGCTTGGTCCAGCGCTTGCCGGGCCCTGCGCCCCCAGCCATAGACACTGGACGGGTTTCCGTACTCCGAGCCAAAAAAGGGCAGCATCGCTTCCAAAACTTCTGGCCTCACTGGAGTAGTTGCAGCATGATCCATGTAAATTTGATTCATCGTTATTCTGCCACCTCGAGTCTGCAGGCATCCTGCCTCAAATCTTCTAATGTCGTATTATCGAGCACCTTTGTCATACTGTCCTGCAATTCTTTCCAGAAATTGCGCAGTACGCAGCGCTCAGGCGTCCCGCAGTAGGGACCCCTTTCTGTCTCTGTATCCAGGCAGTCGACAGGGGTAATCGGCCCTTCCAAGACGCGGATGATCTCTCCAATTGAGACATTGGCCGGCTTGTCAGCAAGCTCGTAACCTCCCTGGGCCCCCCGTTTGCTGTGCACTAGGCCTGCCTTTCTCAACTCGGCCATCAGCTGTTCCAAGTAGCTCTCAGAGACCATCTGGCGTTCAGCGATGGTCTTCAGGGCTATTGGCCCCTGGCCAAAGTTCACAGCCAGGTCGAACATGGCCCGCACCCCGTATTCACCCCTGGTGGATACTCTCATTGACTTCCCTCCAACTCATTTCCCACTAAATAGGTAGGAATTGAATTCAAATTTATGATAGCACACCTCCAGCTTGACTGTCAACGCTTTGACATTCAAAAGAAGGCACACATCTCAAGTTAGATGTGGACTCTAAGATATGCAAAAAGCGCTGACAGTCAAAAGCTTTGACATTCAGCGCTTGCGAAAGTATTCTAAGCGTTCCTTGATCACCTTTTCCCGCCCCTGTATGGAGGGAAAATAGACCCGAAAATCCTGGAGATTCTCCGGCAAGTAGTTTTGTGCCACATAGTGATGGGGATAATCGTGGGGATATTTATAGCCTTTGCCGTGACCAAGTTTGGCAGCCCCCGGGTAGTGGGTATCCCGCAGATGGATCGGCACAGGTTCCGCTCCCCTTTTTTCCACCGTTGCCAAGGCTGCATCAACAGCTGTAATCACCGAATTGCTCTTTGGCGCAGTTGCGATATAGATAATGGCCTGGGCAATAGGTATTCGAGCCTCAGGCATGCCCAGCCATTCCAGGGCAAATCCTGCCGCCTGCGCCATCAGCAAGGCATTAGGATCTGCCATGCCCACGTCTTCTGCTGCATGAACCAACAGGCGCCTCACGATAAAGCGGGGATCTTCGCCGGCATACACCATGCGGGCATACCAGTACAAGGCGGCGTCGGGATCGCTGCCGCGCAGCGATTTAATGAAGGCGGAGATCACATCATAATGGTTGTCTCCGCTTTTGTCGTAGCGGACTCTCTGGGCTTGGGCAGCTTCCTCCGCTGCGGCCAGATCGACCACTCTCACTCCCTCTGCATTGGGCAGGGCGGTCATAACCGCAAACTCCAGATTGTTGAGCATGACACGGGCATCTCCGTTGGCAATGCGGGCCAGGTGTCCAAGTGCATCATCTGTTACAGTGCACTTGATCTCCCCCAGGCCCCTGGGGCTTTCCAGGGCATTCCTCGCTATTCTCAACAAGTCCTGGGCAGTCAGGGGTTCCAGCTTATAGATTTGGGAACGGCTCAGCAAGGCTGCGTTTACTTCAAAGAAGGGATTCTCGGTGGTGGCCCCAATTAAAACTAGGTCACCCTGCTCCACCGCAGGCAGCAGTACATCCTGCTGGCCTTTGTTCAGCCGCTGGATCTCATCGACAAACAGAATCGTCCTCTGACCGTGAAACGCCCTGCGATCCCGAGCCTCTCCGGCCAGCCTTTTCAACTCAGTTGCACCAGTGGTGGTGGCGCTGACATTGACGAAAGACGCCTTCGTGGTTTGGGAAATAACATAGCCAAGGGTGGTCTTCCCTACCCCCGGCGGTCCGTAGAGGATGATGGAGCGAAGGACATCTTCGGCAATCGCCCGGCGCAACAGCTTGCCTTCACCTAAGATGTGCTCCTGGCCCACATACTCCTCAAGGGATTCTGGGCGCATACGCACTGCCAAGGGTGAGTTCGCGTGCCGCAAAGGGCTCTGATCAAATAGGTCCATACTAAGCCTCCCTGCTAAGTTGCCTCACAATCCAGCTGGCCATGAGAAGACCTGCCGCCGGAGGAACAAAGGATGTACTGCCAGGCACCGAGCCGAGCTTGTTGCCAACGGTAGGTTCATCAGAAAAAGCAACAGGAACACCCTGACTGATTCCCCGTTTACGCAAAGCCAGCCTTACAGCCCGGGCCAGAGGGCAGGTATGAGTCTTGGAGATATCGGTGACTTTAACCCTGCTCGGATCCAGCTTATTGCCCATGCCAAGGGATGAGATGATGGGAATCTGCATAGCCATGGTGCATTCTATCAAATCCGCCTTGGCTCCCACACTGTCGATGGCATCAGCCACAAAATCAATATCCGGAGTAATTATGTCTTTATGTACATCCCGCCCATAATACACTTGATGGGTCTCGACCCTGCATTCCGGATTGATCTGCTTAATCCTTTCCGCCATCACGTCAACCTTCGGTCTTCCCAAGGTTGACTCCAAGGCAATAATCTGCCGATTGAGATTGCTGATGCTGACCACGTCATCGTCCACCAGCACCAGCGCGCCTATGCCTGAACGAGCCAGGGCCTCAACCGTGTATCCGCCCACGCCGCCCACGCCAATCACTGCTATTCTTCTATTCTTCAGGCGGGCAAGGTTGTCAGTTCCTAAAACCAGCTCTGTGCGGGAAAATCTATGTTCCATGGCTTCCTCCAAAAAAAATACCCCTGGACGGGGTAAAGATAACAACCCCCCACCATACCGCTAGTGCTGACCCGAATGAACCTGCGTTGGCAGGTGGGTACCCACCGCAATAGTTCGAACCTCCCCTCGGAGGGGGCCCGTTCTAGCTAATGCGAGTTAAAGTTCCCTGTGTTATGGTGTTGGCTCATAACAAGGCCAGATTGATCGCGAGCACAGCAGGGGATCAATTTCTAACTAGATAATATCACACCCCTAAATCAGTTTCAAGCCCCCTCCTTGTACCGATTTTTCCCGGTTCTACTGAGATATGGGTGTACATACATCTTAAACAAAAGGAGGTTTTGAGCATGGATCAGCTTCTGGGCAAAGTACTGGCAATCGCCTTTGTAGTCGAAGTCTTAACCAACACCATCAAGACCGTTCTTCCCAGTCTTGATACCCGCTATCTACCGTTTTTGTCAGGAGTTCTAGGTGTCGCCCTGGCCTGGGCAACCGGCGTTGGGGTACTCAGCACACTGGAAATCCCGGTGCGCCACATAGTCCTGGACTATCTGGTTACGGGCGTAGTCATCTCCAGAGGAGCAAACATCGTCCACGACCTGGCTAAAACCCTCAGTCTTTCAAGCTGATTTTCAACTCATCTAATTGCTCCTGGCTGACACTGGACGGCGCTTCGATCATCAGATCCGAAGCGCTTACAGTTTTCGGAAATGCGATCACATCACGGATGGACTTGCTGTTGGCCAGCAGCATAACCAAACGGTCCAAGCCAAAGGCAATGCCGCCATGGGGAGGTGTGCCATATTCAAATGCCTCAAGGAAGTAGCCAAACTGGGCACGGGCTTGGTCCATGGTAAAACCTAGGGCTTTAAACATTCTTTCCTGCAGGCTGCGGTTGGTAATCCTAATACTTCCGCCTCCCAGTTCCACTCCGTTGAGGACCAAGTCATAGGCTTTGGCCCTGGCTTTACCAGGATCGCTCTCCAAAAGATCAATGTCCTCATCCAGGGGAGCAGTAAAGGGATGGTGGGCGGCCACATAGCGCCCATTCTCCTCATCATAGACCAAGAGGGGCCAATCGATCACCCACAGCAGATTGTAGAGGTTTTCATCGATCAGGTTGAGCTCCTTGCCCAGCGCGAGGCGGAGCCGGCCGAGCACTTCGCTGACTAATTCGTAGTTTCCGGCGACCAGGAGCAAGAGGTCCCCTGTTTCACCGGCGAGTTCCCTCTGAATCGCATTCAGTTCATCCTCACTCAAGAACTTGGCAATAGGCGAACGAACCTGGTTTTCCTCCAGGGCCAGCCACATCAGGCCTTTTGCTCCAAAGGACACTGCCTGTTCGCTAAGCTGATCAATCTGCCGCCTAGTGAAGCTCGCGCCACCCTTAACGTTCAGTCCCTTGACCACACCGCCTGTTTTCACGGTATCCGCAAAGACACGGAACTCACTGCCGCCCAAATGTGGAGTCACATCGCACAGCTCCATGCCAAATCGGGTATCGGGCTTATCGGATCCGTAGCGGTCCATGGCCTCCTGATAAGAAAGGCGCGGAATGGGAGTCTCCACCTTGACACCCTTCACTTCCGACAAGACATGGACAATCATCGCTTCCATGCTTTCCATAACATCTTCTCTGTCGACAAAGGACATTTCTACGTCAATCTGGGTAAATTCAGGCTGGCGATCCGCCCGCAGATCCTCATCGCGAAAACAGCGTGCGATCTGGTAGTAACGTTCAAAACCGGCAATCATGAGCAGCTGCTTGAAAAGCTGAGGCGACTGGGGCAGGGCATAAAACTCCCCGGGATGCACTCTGCTTGGGACAATGTAGTCTCGAGCTCCCTCCGGAGTGGACCGAATCAGCAGGGGTGTCTCTATTTCCAAGAAACCCTGGCTGTTCAGGTAGGACCTCACTGCATTTGTGGTTTGGTGCCGCAGGGCAATTGTGTGCTGCAGCTCGCTGCTCCTCAGGTGGAGGTAGCGGTATTTAAGGCGCAATGCTTCATCCACATCTGCCGCCTGGTGAATTTGGAAAGGAGGAGTTTTAGCTTCGGACAGAATGCTCAGTTTAGACACATGAACTTCCACAGCTCCGGTGGCCAATTTCTCGTTTACCTGTCCGGCTGGACGTTCCTGAACAGTGCCCCGGACCGAAATCACATACTCGCTGCGCAGGCGTTCTGCCAGTGCAAACTGCTCTGCCCCCAGCTCTTCAGGATCTAAGACGATCTGAACTAGACCTGAGCGATCACGCAAATCCACGAAGATCACTTGGCCAAGATCCCGCCGGCGGTTGACCCAGCCATTGAGGACAATGGTCTGCCCGATATTATCCTTGCTTACTTTGCCACAATGATGCGTCCTTTTCCAATCGGTCATTTTCCACACGCTCCCACAATCGTGATTAACTGTTCCAACTCATCTAAAGCAACTGACTCTTCCTGGCCGTCGCCCATGTTTCTCAGCACCGCCTGGTTCTTGGCCAGTTCATCCTCGCCGATAATCAAGACGTATTGGCTGTTCAGCCTGTTGGCAGCCTTCATCTGGGCCTTGATGCTCCGGTCTGCATAGTCCAGCTCAATCCACAGACCCCGTCCACGCAGGCCTTGGGCAAGCTCTGCCGCCTTGTGTTTCGTCTCTCCGCCAAAATGCACTAAGTACAGGGCAGGACCGGAAGGGCTGAGCTGCAGTTTACCCTGGTTCTTCAGTGCAAGAAGCAGTCTGTCAACTCCCACCGCAAAACCCACTGCCGGAGTCTCTTTTCCTCCCAGCTCCTGTACCAGGCCGTCGTAACGCCCGCCGGCCCCAATGGCATTTTGCGACCCCAGTTCTGAACTGGTCACCTCAAACACCGTACGTGTGTAGTAATCCAGCCCCCTCACCAAGCGGGGGTTCAAGACATAGCTAATCCCCAGCGTATCCAGGTACTTCTGCACCTGGGAGAAGTGGTCTGCGCAATCAGGGCAGAGATACTCCGTAATCTTGGGCGCATCCTTGGCAATAACCTGGCAGCTTTCCACTTTGCAGTCCAGCAGACGAAGGGGATTGCGATGCAGCCGTCCCTGACAGCTTCTGCACAGATTATCGGCATGGGGCTCAAAATGGGCTGTGAGTTCCTTGCGGTAGACAGAGCGGCACTCTGCACAGCCGATGCTGTTCAGCTCCACCTGGAAACCGCTTAGGCCGCAGGACTTGTACAGATCTATCGGCAGGGCAATTGCCTCTACGTCCAGCAGCGGATCGGAGGAACCCAGCGCTTCAAAGCCAAACTGGGTGAACTGCCTGTAACGGCCTGCCTGCGGACGTTCATAGCGGAACATAGGTCCGTAGTAATAAAGCTTGACCGGCAGCGCTCCGCTGCCGAGGTTGTTCTCGATGTAGGCCCTCACCAAGGGGGCTGTACCCTCCGGTCGGAGCGTGATGCTGCGCTCACCCCGGTCCACAAAGGTATACATTTCCTTCTCCACAATATCTGTGGTGTCTCCAATCCCCCTCTGAAACAGCTCTGTGTGCTCAAAAATGGGAGTGCGCAGCTCGTGGTAGCCGTAGGCATGGCAGACTTGTCTGATTTTCCCTTCCAGTTCGTGCCACAGTTCAATTTCACCGGGTATTATGTCATTAGTTCCCCTAGGCCTGGATGTCAGTGCCATTTTATTCCCCCCTCGCATATGTCAAAAAGGCGAGTGATGATGGTCACCACTCGCCTGAGCCTTTAGTCTTCCAGGTCAGAGTCTCCAACCTTGCTTTCTGTATCTTCAGTTGGCTCCTCGTTCACCTCAGGCACAGCAACGTCCTCCGACTCCTCTGCAGCATCCTGTTCCTGCTGCTCTTCCTGTTCGCTCAGCTCCTTGAGATACTCGTCCTGCATAGCTTGGAAAGCTTCGATGCGCTCTTCAACAACCAGGGCATCGTCCCAGCGTTCCATAGCAGCCAAGTGCTGATAGACCGCAAGCTGAACCCAAATGTTATTGGGGGCCAGCTCACTCGTCTTCAGGTATGCCTCAACAGCTTCGTCAAGGCGTTCGCTCTCCCGGTAGAGATCCCCAAGGCCGGCAAAAAGCTCGTAGTCGTTGTAAATCTCTGTAGCCTTCTCATACTGTGCGATAGCTTGTTCCATGTCACCCAGTTCATAGTAGGCGTCGCCGAGAGACGCATAGATATAACCGTCGTTAGGCTGTTCTTCGATGGCTAGTTTGTAGTAGTTAACGGCTTCTTCATACTCGCCGGACTGCATCCGCTCGAAGGCCTTCATCTGATGATCCATGATCACCACATCGGCAGCCCCGCGCAGCTCATCAAACCAGGCTTCGAGGTCGGCTTCGCCCTTCTTGCTGCGAACCCGTTCCTCAATGCTGCTGCGAGCGGCTTCAAAATCTTCACCCTCGGCGTTGAGGCGATCTGTGACTGTAATAATATGATACCCATAAGTGCTGCGTACAGGTTCACTGATTTCGCCCACTTGAAGTGAAAAGGCAACTTCTTCATATTCTGCCACAGTGGCTCCCCGGGGGACAAAACCAATGTCGCCGCCCTGCAGCGCACTGGTGTCTCCAGACACGGATTCAGCCAGCTCTGCGAAGTTTTCGGGGGTAACTTGGGAGTAAACTTCCCAGGCCTGCGCTTCGGCTGCCGCCCAAGCCTCTTCGCTGTCCCCTTCAGGACGGATAAGAATATGGCTGGTGCGCACCTGCTCGTAGGCTTCTTTGATCTCCTCTTCACTTACCGGTATGCCGCCGATAATCTCTTGAGTCAGTTTATTATACTTAACTTCTTCAGCCAGTTGAGCTCTGAGGATCTCCTCAGTCAGCCCTGCAGACTGCAACTGCGATTTATAATCATCTTCGCTCGGGAAAAGATCAATGATGCGCTGAAGCTCTGCATCAACCTCAGCCGGCGATGCACTGAGATTCCGCTTGGAGATTTCCTGACTGATGACCACACTGTTAACCAGCAGGTCCAGGGCTTGATAGCGCACCGCTTCGTAGGCTCTACCGGAAAGAGTACCCTGTTGAGCTTCTATTTGCTGTAATTGATTAATAAAGACCCTGTATAAGTCGTACATGTGAATCGGCTGGCCGTTTACTGTAGCCACTACAGCGGCAGCTTCGGTGGAAACCCCGGTGGCGCCTCCAAAGAAATAACTCACGGCTGCCCACAGTCCGCCGCCAACCATTGCCAGTAGGACAACAAAAACCACGATTTTCATCTTGTCCCGCATCTTGTGAAACATCGTTTACCAACCCTTTCTAATATAAGAAAGACCAACATGCTAATTGTACTTGAAACAAGCCTCTCTGTCAAACCGGCAAGTTCTGCTTGTCCAGCAAGTACATCCCAATTGAGCAGGTGTTTTACCCCAAAAAGTGCCTGCGGATCTGGTCCAACTTTTCTGCCAGGGAGGCCTCCACCTGCTGGCTGTAAGTCGCAGGACACTTGGGATTGGCCAGCCTAACCAGGCGCAAATCGGGTGAGACCAGTTTAGTCATGCCGCCTCCGCCCAAGGCAACAATGGTCTGCCTCTCTTCCATCATCTGCACGTTGTATACGGAAGCGCATCCCTCCCGGGCATAGCCGATATTCTCCAAGCCTCCGAAAATATGCCGTTGGCGATACAGGTAGTAAGGCTCCATGCCCATACTTTGGGCCGCATCCCGGGCCAGGTTGACCATGGCCTCGCCCTGGGCGTGGGCAATATGTGCCTCATCTAATGAGTTCTTCAGGCGGGACGCCCTCTTCAGCGCCAGGCTGTGGACGGTGAGATTGTCTGGTTTCAGCTTCTTGATCTCCTGGAGAGTGTGCTCCACATGACCGAGCCGCTCCCGAGGCAGGCCCAGAATAATGTCCATATTGATTACAGGAATCTCTGCCTGCCGGGCTAGTGCAAAGGCCCTGTGGACGTCCTCTACAGAATGTTCACGCCCGATGGTCTGCAGCGTCTGATCGTGCATCGTCTGAGGATTGATGCTAATACGCTGAACTCCTGCCTCCTTGAGAATCTTCAGGGTTTCTTTGGACAGCGTCTCGGGCCGGCCCGCTTCCACAGTGTACTCCCGTGTGTCAGCCGTCAGCAAGTGCCTGCTGATCAGTTGGAGCAGTTCTTCCAGATCAGAGCCGGTTACCGTCGTCGGGGTGCCTCCGCCGAGATAGACACTCTCGACATGCAAACCAAGCTCACGGATTAAATCCCCTACAGCCCGGATTTCCAGGAGCAGCGCTGACAAAAAGCGTTTCAACAGATGGCCGTGGCTCGTCAGCGGGTATGCGGCAAAGGAGCAATAACTGCACCGGGTCGGACAAAAGGGAATGCCCACATAAATGCTGATGGGATCATTAGGTGTTTGGTGAAAAAATCGCCTTTGCCTCTTAGCCACATCAATGAGGAGTTCCGCCTTCTCCGGGCTTACCGCATAGTGTGCATCCAATGCTGCTGCAATTTCAGTCCAGTCACATCCGCTGTCGTAGAGGGAATGCACGAGCTTGGTTGGACGCACGCCTGTGAGGGTGCCCCAGGGACTCGGTGCCAGATCATAGCTCGCCTGCAGCGCCCGATGGATGCCTAGGCGAACCAGCTCCTTGATCCGCTGCGTCCTTTCTTTCGGGGAAAGCCCTGCAGCACTGTCGCTGCCGCTCCACGTCTCCCCTCCCTCGATGGATACACGGACCTGGAGATCGTCTTCGCTTTCCGCCTCAATCAGCACCTCCCTGCCGTCGCCGAAGGCGGCTTTGGGCACCAATGACTTAATGGCTGCTTCTGTGGCAGAGACCAGTGACTCTGGGGCTCTTACCTTGAAACTCGCTTGACCGAGATAAAAAGGAATACTGATTTACTCCACACCCTTTAGTGAGTTTAGAAAGGGATTGTGCCTGAGCTCATCGCCAATGGTGGTACGTGCACCATGGCCGGGATATACGACAGTTTCAGGCGGCAGCTGGCTCAAGCTCAGCAGGCTGCGCTGAAGTGCCAGTTCGTCCGACTGGGGAAAGTCCCAGCGCCCGACGGACCCCTTGAAAAGCGTGTCGCCGGTCAGCACAAATCCCGGACCAGACAGAGAAATTCCTCCTGCAGAGTGCCCCGGGGTATGCAGCACTGTCAGCTCTCCGCCGCCGACTTCAATCACATCCCCGTCTGCAAGAAACCGATCCGCCTTGCTGTCCGGTACATCAAGCCGGATCTGCGGTCCTAGGTGCAGATTCGGATCGCTCAAATAGGCTGCATCAGCCTCATGGATCATGAGAGGAGCGTTGGTCTTCTCAGCAAACCAGGCATTCCCGGCAATATGATCCGCATGGCCATGGGTATTGATAATGGCAACCGTCTTCAGTCCCTCTTCTGCTAGAAAAGCCAGGACAGCCTCGGAGGGCCCTCCTGGATCAACAACAACTGATTCACCCTGATGATACACCACATAACAGTTGACGCCAAAGGCGTTCACATTAAAACGCTTTACCTGCATCCTAAAACTCTCCTCCACTGCTTACCAGCAACGTCACAGGACCGTCGTTGATCAAAGCAACCTCCATGTGAGCCTGGAAGACTCCGGTCTCCACATGCAGACCCTCGGTTCTCAGTACATCTACAAACTTAAGGTACAGTTCATTGGCAGCCTCGGGGTGGGCTGCCGAGCTGAAGCTCGGCCTTCGGCCCTTGCGGCAATCACCGTACAAAGTAAACTGAGAGACGGCCAAAACTTCGCCGTCTGCATCCTTCACACTTAGATTCATCTTGCCCTGCTCATCGGGGAACACGCGCAAATTGGCAATTTTTTCCGCCAGATAGCGTGCGTCTCCCTCCGAGTCTCCTTCGCCGACACCGAGGAGCACCAGCAGCCCTTTGGAAATGCTGCCGACTGCCTTGCCTTCCACAGTCACCTCTGCCTTGCTTACCCTTTGCACAACTGCGCGCAAATCATCAACTCCTACACCATTCGATTAACTGGGGGTTGCCCGATGCACTCCCAGGACCCCGTATACTTGCCGCAGGGCACCCATGATATCTTTGAGGTGTTCGACATCACGGATGTCCACTACCAGCTGTACATTAACAGAACCATTCCTGCCCGTCCTGGCGGTAACAGCCTCCACATTTGTCTTTCTTTCTGACAGAGTGTT
Organism: Bacillota bacterium; assembly: GCA_012518325.1. Classification (GTDB taxonomy): domain Bacteria; phylum Bacillota; class Limnochordia; order Darwinibacteriales; family Darwinibacteriaceae; genus UBA5420. The sequence goes on along the minus strand of JAAYSR010000105.1, from coordinate 369 downwards.
CATGATATTGGAGAGGAAATTCGGGCAGTCAAAACCGTCTATTTCAATCTCCACTTGATATGAGTCAGTTTCATCCGCATTCCAGGACACTTCGATCTGCCGGCCGGGATCAGTGGACAAACTCGCCACATTAGGGCAATCCATGCGGTGGACCGAAATTCCCCGCCCCCGTGTGATATACCCGATAATCTCATCGCCCGGTACGGGATTGCAGCATTTGGAAAAACGGACCAAGAGGTTGTCAACACCCTTGACTTCCACCCCCCGGGTGCTCTCCCGCCGCCTCCGTTCTTTGACTTCGGGCAGTTTTCGCCGTTCCGGCGCCTCCTGTCCTGTCAGCTTCTGTACGACCTGGCCGGCGGTAATCCG